>DATLLF010000086.1:0-25820 GCA_035537955.1 Vicinamibacterales bacterium
GCTGGAGACCGTCCGGGAATGGCTCGCGCGATCGGAGCCGCTACGGCTCTACACATTCGCGATCGAAGATCTGTACCGCCAGCAAGAACACGTCCTGGACGAGGCGGGCGAGCGCCTGATGTCGCTCTCGAGCCGCCTGGCGTCGTCGTCGAGCGACGCCTATGCGGCGCTTTCCACTGCCGATGCGCACTTTCGAACGATCACGCTCTCGAACGGCGAGCAGGTCACGGTCTCGTACGGGCAGTACCGCGCGATCCTGGCGACGCGGCGCGAGCAGTCGGATCGCGCTGCCGCATTCGCCGCCTTGCACGAGGTCTACCAGGCCAGCCTGAACACGTACGCGAGCCTGTACAACGGCGTGTGCCAGCGCGACTGGTTCCAGGCGCGAGCCCGAGGATACGAGAACACGCTGCAGGCGGCGCTGCACGGCGACAACATCCCGACATCCGTCGTCGAGAACCTGATCGACACGACGCGAGCGGGCGTCGAGCCGCTGCGCCGCTATCACAAGCTGCGGCGCCGGGCGCTCGGTGTGCCCTCGTATCACGTCTACGACTTCTCCATTCCGATCGTCACCTACGATCGGAAATACAGGTACGACGCGGTGCTCGACTGGATCGTCGAGGCCGTCGCGCCGCTCGGGCCCGAATATCAGGCGCGCATGCGGAAAGGTTTTTCAGGCGGCTGGATCGACGTGTACGAGAACGAAGGCAAGCGGTCGGGAGCGTACTCGGCGCCCGTGTACGGCACGCACCCGTACATGCTCCTGAACTACACCGACACGCTCGACGACATGTTCACCCTCGCGCACGAGATGGGGCACTCGATGCACACCATCCTCTCGCACGAGACGCAGCCGTTCGTGTATTCGAGCTACACGATCTTCGTCGCCGAAGTGCCGTCGACGCTGAGCGAGGCGCTGCTGCTCGACTACATGCTCGAGCGCTCGCAGGATCCGGTGGAGCGCACCGTGCTGCTGCAGCATGCGATCGACAACATCACCAGCACCTTCTTCACGCAGGTGATGTTCGCGGACTTCGAGCTGCAGGCGCACCGGCTGGCGGAGGAAGACAAACCGATCACGTCGGAGATCCTGACCGACATGTACACGAATCTGCTGAAGGACTACTACGGCAACGCGGTGGATCTCAACGATCTCACCGGCGTCACGTGGGCGCGGATCCCGCACTTCTTCAACTCGCCGTACTACGTCTATCAGTACGCGACGTGCTTCGCGTCAGCGGCGAAGCTCGCCAACGAGATCACCTCCGGAGACACGAGCTCGCGGGCGCGGGCGCGCGAACGATATCTCACGCTGCTGCGCTCGGGCGGCAACGATCATCCGATGGAGCAGTTGAAGAAAGCGGGCGTGGACCTGAGCGCGTCGGACACGATCCGCGCGATCATCGAACAGCTGGATGGGCTCGTGACTCGACTGGAGGGAGAGCTCTCTTCGCTGTCGCAGTCAGGAGCTGGGAGCTAGGAGCTAGGAGCTTGACTCTGATCGTGTGGCGATCGCGCTCCTAACTCCCGGCTCCTAAGTCCTCGCTGTGCCCCCGTGTCGGCGCCTGGTATTTCCCGACGAGCGCCGACGCCCCTATCAACAACACTGCCGCCGCCGCGTAAGCGGACCCTTCGCCGAACCGCTCGAGCGCGCCGTTCCCCCACACAGGACCGATTGCGCGACCAACACTCTCGAGCGCGCCGGCCGCTCCCTGGACGCTCCCCTGTTCGCCCGGTCCGGCCGAGTGGCTGATCAGCGCGGAGAGCGTCGCGTTGCAGAGGCCAATCCCCATCGCTCCAGGCACCAGCATCAGCGTGAACACCGGCAGCGAATAAGTCAGCGCGCTGCCGCCCCAGCCGATCGCCGCGAGCAGCAGCCCTGCGGTGAGCGTCGTGCGCTCGCCAAGTCGTCTGACGATCGGTCCGACCAGCAGGCCCTGGACGATGACGCCGAGAAAACCAAACGCGCTGAGGAAGTACCCCGTCTTCGCCGCATCGAAGCCGAAGCGATGCGCGCCAAACAGCGCGAAGGTCGTCTGATACACCGCGAACGACATCCAGTACACGAAGTCCACGCCGAGGAGCACGCGCAGGTTCGGGCGTCCGGCCACTTCGCGAACCGCCTTCCACGGCGATACGCTCGCCGCCTGCGCGCGGTGCACAGTTTCGGGCAGCCAGATCCACGCGAGTACGGTAGCGGCGACGGTGACGATCACGGCGACCCAGATCGGCGCGGTGTAGCTGATGTGCGAGAAGAATCCGCCGAGGGCGGGGCCCAGAATGAAGCCCAGGCCGAACGCGGCACCGAGAAAGCCATATGCCTTCGCGCGCTCCTCGGGCGCAGTGACGTCGGCGATGTAGGCGCGTGCGGTCGTGATGTTGCCGCCGGAGAGGCCGTCGACGATCCGCGCGGCGAACAGCACGGCCAGGTTCGTGGCCATCGCGAGCATCACAAAACTGACCGCGGTACCGATGAGGCTCAGGATAAGTACCGGCCGACGTCCCCAGCGGTCGGACCATGCGCCGAGCAGCGGCGCCGCGATCAGCTGGCTCACGCTGAATGAGGCGAAGAGCAGACCCACCATGAGCGGCGAGGCTCCATAGGTGGTCGCATAAAACGGCAGCAGCGGGATGATGATCCCGAAACCGATCAGATTGACGAGGATCGTCAGAAAAAGGACGAGAAGGGGTTTTGACACGTCGCCCAGGCGACCGGTCGATCGACGATCGTCGATCGGCCGATCTATTTGATGGTGACTTTCTGAATGACGATCGGCGTCAGCGGCACATCCTCATGCTCCCCGGATGCCCCTGTCGGAGTTGCGGCGATCTTGTCGACGACGTCCATGCCGGAGAGCACGCGCCCGAACACCGCGTAGCCGAAGTCATCGGGTGAGTAGCCGCGGTGGTCGAGCTCACGGTTGTGCGCAAGGTTGATGTAGAACTGCGACGTCGCACTGCGCAGGGCGCGCATGCGTGCCATCGCGAGGCTTCCGCGCGCGTTCTTCAGTCCGTTCGTCGCCTCGTTGAGGATGGGCGGGCGCGTCGTCTTCTCCACCATCTCGCGCGTGTAGCCGCCACCCTGGACGACATAGCCGGCCTTGACACGGTGGAAGATCGTCCCTTCGTAGAAGCCTTCCTTGACGTACTGAAGGAAGTTTTCCACCGAGACCGGCGCCTGCTCTTTGAACAATTCCAGCGTGATGTCGCCCGCCGATGTAGAGACAACGACGACGGGGTTGCCGGGCGCCGGCGTCGGCGCGGGCGCCTGCAGCGGAGGCACCTGCACGCGGGTTTTCCCCGGCGGGTCGGTTGGTTTGGCCTGCGCAAACCCGGTGAAGGTTGCGAAAGCGAGACAAAGAATCGCGGTGATGGACATGTTCGAATTCGGGAAAGGCAGTCGTTCCGGCCTGGCGGGGTGTCTGACACTGCCAGCAGGCACTTCGTCCCACGGCGCGAGCCGGGCGAAGTCGGGCCGATTCCTGCATGTTAGGTCCGTCAGCGGACGTGCGTCAACGCGGCGGTGCGCTACAATAGCGTCTCTTCGGCAATCGCACGGCGCGCCCGAGGGCGCGAGGAGAGCGGCGATGGCGAGTGAACTGCAGGAGGAACAGAAACAGCTGGCCGGATTCATCCGGGCCGGTTCGATGCGCGGGCACCAGTGCTTCGGCAGCTACTTCGACGAGAAGGGCGGCTCGTGCGCGCTCGGTGCGGTCTACGAGGGCGTGTACCACCTCCCTCGCGAGCACGGAAAGCTCATTCCAGATCATCTCGAGCGGCTGTTCCGTTGCCTGGACGAAGTCGTGAAGAAGTGCCCGCAAGGCTGCGGCAAGCGGCTCCCGCTGGCGCCACTGATCGTTCATCTGAACGATGATCACCGAATGACGCGCGAGCAGATTGCGGAGTGGCTCGCGCAGGAAGCCAACACGTAAACGAATCGGCTGATCGGTCGATCGATTGATCGGCCGATGGCGACTCGATCGTCTCGATCAGCGATCGACCGATCAGCCGATTGCAAGGTCCCACCGATGTCTTTCCTCGATCGTTTCAAGCCACAACCCAGATGGAAGCACGCGGATCCTGCGGTTCGCACCGAAGCGGTCTCGACCCTGTCCGATGACGCGGAGCACACGGATGTGCTGCGCGAGCTCGCGCGCGAGGACGCCGACGTCAGGGTCCGCCGCGCGGCGGGCGCGCGTCTAAGCAGAGTGGAAGATCTCGTCCAGCTCGCCCAGGCGGAGCGCGACGAGGCCCTTCGCCGTGAGTACGCCGAACGCCTCGTGACGATCGCGAGCTCACCCGGACCGAACGATGCCGCGGCGGCGCTGGCGCTCGAAGGGCTCGACGATCAGAAGCAGTTCGCGGGGATCGCGAAGAGCTCCCCGCACGAAACCGTCCGGGCCGCCGCCCTCGGCCGGATCCATGACGTGAAGCTGCTCAGCAGCGTGGCGAGGCATACGACGGATCCGCAGACCGCGGTGGCCGCGGTCGCAAGGATTGCGGATCCAGCCGAGCTGCTGAACGTGGCGACAAAGGCGGAGCACAAGGACGCCGCGGTCTCGGCGCTCGAGCGGGCTCTCGAGGCGAATGAAGGCACCGACGTTCGCGGAATGCTCGAGGGAATCGCCGGCCGAGCCAGGAGCAAAGCGGTCGTGAAGCGGGCGCGCGCGATGATACAGACCATGGACGAAGAAGAGGCGGCAAAGCGGGCGGCGCTCGAGCAGTGGCAGCAACGGGTGGCGCAGGTCGTCGCACGTGTCGAAGCGCTTGCCGCGGCTCCATCCACGACAGGCGCGGCGGCTCAACTCGACGATGCCGAAGCGGAGTGGCGGAGCGTGACCGGAAACGGTGCGTTCGAGCTCGATGCGGATACGTCCGCGCGGTTCGGTGCGCTCGTGGCGCAGGCGCGACAGGAGATTGACCGGCTGGAGCGTGAGGAGGCGGAGCGCCGCGCGGAGGTGGCGCGCCGCGAGAAACTCGCGGCTGCAAGGGCGCAGCTCTGCGAACGCGTCGACGCGGCTCGGGGAGACGACACCGAGGCGGTTGTCGCCAGCGCCCGCGGCGAATGGGATGCGCTCGCGGCCGATGCGCCGCTCACGGCGGAAGACGACAGCCTTCGCTCGCGTTTCGAAGACGCGTCGCGCCGCGCCGCCGACCGCATTCAGCGGCGTGAAGAGCTTCAGCGCGTCGGCGAGCGTCTCGCCGAGATCGCCGCAGGGGCCGAAACCGCCGCCGCCCAGGATGACACCTCCGACGACGCCTGGCGGACCATCGTCAACGAGTGGCAATCCACTCGCGCGCAGCTCGACGAGGTCGAGGCGCCTGTTGCCGAGCGCTTCGCCGCGGCAGAAGCGCGGATGCGCGGCCGCGACGAGGAACGCCGCGCCGCATCCGAGAAGATGCTGCGGCAGCAGCTCCAGCGCCTCGATCAGTTGATGGAGCGCGCCGTGAAGCGCGCGACCGCCGAGGACCTCACGCTGCGCGAAGCCGACCGGATCGCACGCGACATTCGCAACGCGATCGAGGCGCCACCGACGATGGCCGTTCGCGATCAGGCTGCGCTCGTCGATCGGCTGCGCCAGGCGCAGACGGCGATCGCGCCGCGACTGCACGAGCTGCGCGAGATGGACGAGTGGAAGCGCTTCGCGAACGCCGCCGTCCAGGAGGAGCTGATCGCCAAGGCGGAAGCGCTGCGCGCGAAGTATCCGTTCGATACGCCGGAGCTGTTGAAGCCCGAGGACCTCGATCACGCGGCCAAGGAGCTGCACGAGATCCAGGAGCGGTGGAAGCAGGCCGCCGACGCACCTCGCGCGCAGGCGCAGGCGCTGTGGCACCGGTTCCGCCAGGCGGTCGATCCGATGCAGGTCCACGTCCGCGGGTTCTTCGCAAAGCGCGCCGAGGAACGGAAGGGCAATCTCGACCACAAGATGGCGCTCATCGCACGCGCCGAGTCGCTCGCCGATTCCACCGACTGGGTGAAGACCGCGGAGGAGTTCAAGAAGCTGCAGGCGGAGTGGCAGGCGATCGGTCCCGTACCGCGCCAGGATACGCGCGAGACGTGGAAGCGCTTCCGCGAAGCCTGCGACCGCTTCTTCACGCGTCGCAACGCGGATCTCGCCGAGCGGAAGGAAACGTGGGCGGCCAACCTCGCGCGCAAGGAAGCGCTGATCGCGCGAGCCGAAGAGCTCTCGCTTTCCACTGATTGGGATCGCGGGGCAGCCGAGATCCGCAAGCTGCAGGCCGACTGGAAGGCGAGCGGGCCGGTACGCCGGAACAAATCGGAAGTCGTCTGGCAGCGGTTCCGCGCCGCGTGCGATACGTTCTTCGATCGCTACAAGCGGCGCGATCAGATCGAGCTCGAGGCAAAACAGGCCGACCGCGAGGCGCTCATCACCGAGATGGAAGCGCTCGCAAACGAGCCCGGCAGCGAAGCTCCGGCGCTGCTCGAACGCGTCCGTTCGCTGCGCACGCGCTGGAACCAGTCGACACCGGTCGTCCGGCACGGCGCCGATCCGCTCAGCGCGCGGTTCGTGGACGCGCTCGAGCGCTTGACCGCGTCGACGGCCGACGCGTTCAAGGGGACCGAGCTCGACGTCGAGGCGAATCGCGAGCGGATGCAAAAGCTCATCGCCAAGGTCGAAGGGCTCGTCACCGAGGCCGCTCCGCCGACCGCGGGCTCGCAGGCGCTCGCCAGCATGCTGCGCGAAGCGCTGGCGTCGAACACGATCGGCGGCCGCGCAGGTGAAGAGTCCAAGTGGCGCGCAATGGCCGAAGATGTCCGTCAGGCGCAGAGCTCGTGGAGCCGCCTCGGTCCCGTGCCGGGCGAAGCGGGCCGCGAGCTGTCAGACCGTTTTCACAAGGCGTGCAACCGCTTCTTCGATCAGTACCGCCGCAAGGTTCCGCAGGGATCTGGTGAGAAGAGGGGCCGGCCGGTAGGTGCCCGGTGACGCTCGCAGAATGCTTGTCTATGCTGAATGACCGAATGCCGAGTCCGATTGCGGCATTGAGTCTAGCAAGGGCGCCGGATGGAAACCGCAGTGCGACGGACACCTACGGGCCCCGGGTAAGCTCTACTGCCGGCGTGCCACCTTCTGAATCCGACTGACAAGTTCCTCCATGCGAGGCTCGACTCCGCCCGTGAACACGTAGTCTGCTTCCTTAAGAAGCGGTTTGACGTCATTGTTCACAATCTCGAACGCTGCCCCGTAGTAGATTTCGTACTTTCCAGCTGCTCCGGAACGAGATGCTTTCAGGAAGAGCAGATATCTTCCGCCATCTTTAATGGCCTGACGATTGTTATCTGTTCCACGAACGGTGACTCCCTCAACCACCACCTCGCCACCGTAGACCGTGAGGATCAGTGGGATGCTTTCACCTGGAACTGGCTTGCTTGGTTCCATCAGGTGCCCGGCCATAAGTTTTGGTTGGAGAATCCGGAAATCAGTGAGAATGCGATCTTCACTCGGCGCGAGATAGCTCTGGGCTCCGGACAATCGGCCTTCCAGGACGACGTCGGATTCCGTCGTGAGCTCCTCAATGGACTTGGGGAGATAGTCGGCAGGAGGCGCGGGTTGTTCCAGGGGGACGCCCGGGTTTCGAGTCGCGTGCTGTCGGGCGAGTTCACGGATATTCTGCGCCGAAGCTACAGGTGAAGAGCCGGCCATTACGGCAAGTGCGATACAAAGTGATTGTCCGACGGTTGACATTTTGCTCCTCTTTACCAACCGCACGTACTTCTGACTTGATTTCCATAGGTCGAATTCGGAAGGGCGGCCTCGTCGCTCGCAGTGGGGCCCAACGCAGTTCCGCTTGCGGGTGCCTGGACAGCATAGCGGCTCGTGGAGCCCATGAGCGTATTAGAGTAAGTACAGGAGGCATCTAACCGATTGAACAGTCCGAAATAGTGTCCGATTTCGTGCGCTATGGTTCGTCGCAGGTTGTCGGCATGACCACCCATCCACTTTGGTTCAAACCTGACGCTAGTGGATCCCTGCCATACGCCAGTTGCCGGGTCATACGATGCAGTGCCGAACGACGCGCAACCGACTGGGTCGCCAGGCTGCGTACCCTGATCATTTTTAAACGATATGCAAAGTGGATCCGTCGGCGCGCAGGTGTTGTATCCGGGCAAAACAGTGACCGTTCGCCCGAGCGCGGCTGCCCAGTCGGCCGCGGCTTGCTGCGCCGGTCCACGGGCATCTTCAAATGCAGCTGAGGGTACGACGATTGTGACGGTGCCTGTGGGAGGGCCGTGGAAGTTCACCGTCGGAGATCCTCCTGTAAACCACTCCGGCTTGCAAGCCATCGCGTGCATCGTTACAGGCTGATCGTGGGGAAACTGGGTTGGCTCGAGATTGCATGGAGTCGCCAACGCATTGGTCAGTGAGGTGTACAGGAACTGCCCCTCTGACAGCGTCAGCCAGGACGCCCCCGCACTCGTTGTGTTAGTGGATGTTTCCGTATCGTAGTTCTGAATGGTTGGATCATTCGAGGGATTGGCCGCGACGCTCCCGCGTAGCGTTCCATTCACCCTTAGGTACGACTGCTGGAGTGTCCTTATATACGTAATACTCGGCACACAACTACAGACGACCGGGAGTCCGCTGCATTCGGATTTGCTCGTACCACAATCGCCCGTAATCTCCACGGCGATGTGCAGTCTGTACGAGGTGTTTGTCTTCACGTACCCGCCGTCAGCTATCGTGCATGCGTTGTCTGCCTTTTTCACTTTCAACATTGCGGATTGCGTGGTAATCGAGGGGAGAGGCGGACAGTATAGCTGTGGCGCAGGGGCGTGTGCGGAAACCGTCACAAGCAGTCCCACTATGAGGCCAAAGAGCAGGTTTCCTGCAACTGCTCGATCCACTGATGCGACCGCCAATCGCATTTTGATGCCCTCAGATGACGAACGGAAATGATCGCGATTCCTGAGTATTCCCAGCAGCATGTCAAGCACTCGGCGGGTTCACGGCAGCCCTCGCTCCACACACTACCTCGGGCTTCACGCTTTCGCCAGCGACGGGGCAGACTCACCGGCGGCAAGCGACCGTGGCCCCCGTCTGCGACGCGACAAACGCGCTGAAATTGAAAGTGTGTTCAGCGCCGAGGTGGAACGAACGGTGAGTATCCGCGCGGTCCGATCGAGATGCAATGTGTAGCGCCACCGACGTCGAACGAGTGTTGGTGCCCGATCGGGCGCACAGACAACAGCGGCGTGCTCGACAACGTGGCGGGCACAAGCAAACCGGAGATTGTCAGTGCCATTGAAGCCGCGGTCATCCAGATCCGGCTTCTGACGCTGTATTACCCCGACTTCAACCCGCTGAAAGGCCTTCGCCAGACCAAAAGCGTCCCTGCGGCGCGATCACGCATCCTGGTACGGCTTCTGCGAGTAGACGGCTGGTGCAATCACACTCCTAACGCCGGTTGAATACGCGAGCTACGTCCGGCACTCCGGTTATAGCGTCGCTACATCCGGATGAAAAACACTTGATCCCTATCTCTTGTATTGAATCTTCCCGCCCACGATCGTATAGACCACCTTCGCCGTCGGGATCTCGTCCTCCGGGATCGTAAGGATGTCCTTCGAGAGAACGACGATATCGGCGTACTTGCCGGTCTTCAAAGTGCCTTTCGTGTTCTCCTCGAACGCGGCGCGCGCGGTGTTGATGGTGTAGGAGCGCAGCGCCTCCATGCGGGTCATGCGCTGGTCGGGATAGAACACGCTGCCGTCTTTCAGCTTGCGGCTCACCGTGGCGTAATAGCTGGCGATCGGGTCGACGTCCTCGACGGGCGCGTCGGTGCCGTTGGTGACGAGCGCGCCTGACTTCATCAGCTTCTGCCAGACGTACGCGCCTTCTTCCGCGCGCTTGTTGCCGAGACGCGCGGGAACGTAGGGCGCGTCGGACGTGCAGTGGATCCCCTGCATCGACGCGATCACCCCAAGCCTCCCGAATCGCGGGATGTCAGCGGGGTTGAGATGCTGCGCGTGCTCGACGCGCCAGCGAAGGTCCTTCTTGTCGGGGTTCGCCTTGAACGCTTCCTCGAAGATGTCGAGGGTTTCCCGGTTGGCGCGATCGCCGATGGCGTGGACACAGAGCTGGTACCCGTGCTCGATTGCCAGCTTCGCAGTCTCCCTGATCGTCGGAACGGGCGTCGTGTTCAGGCCGGTCGTCTCCGGCTGGTCCGAGTACGGCTCCAGCAGCCAGGCGCCGCGGGACCCGAGCGCGCCGTCGATCGAGTGCTTGATCGCACGCACGGTCAGGAAGCCGCCGGCATAATCGATCATCCGGTACTTCGCGAGGTTCTCGCGCAGCAGGTCGTTCGGCTGCCGGATCATGACCCAGAGACGGTTGTGGATCTTCCCTTCGTCGATCATCTTTTTCATCAGATCGATGTCGCCGAACGACGAGCCCGCGTCCTGGAATGATGTGATCCCCTTCGAGACGACCTCTTCCGACGCGAGTTCCAGGATGCGGCGATTTCGCGCCTCGCGTTCCGCGGCCGTCGGCCGCACGCCCGCGTTCGTGTTGATCAGCCGTGACGCGGTCTCGCGAAAGAGCCCCGTTGGATTGCCATTGGCGTCGTGCAGAACTTCTCCGCCCGCCGGATTCGGCGTCTTCCCCGTGACGCCCGACAGCTCCATGGCCTTGGCATTGGCGAAGCTCGCGTGCCCGCTCGCGTGTGTCAGCAGCACGGGATTGTCTGGGGAGGCTTTGCTCAGCGCGTCGTGCAAGGGGAACCCTTCGACGTTCGGGTCCGGCCGGCGGTCCCACTTCTCCTGATGCCACCCGCGCCCGAGGATCCACTCACCGGGCTTCGCGGTCTTCACGCGTTCGGCCACCATCGCCACGATGTCGTCCCAGCTCTTCGCGGTGGTGAGATTCAGGTTGAGGCGGGCGGTGCCGATGCCGGTGTAATGCCCGTGGCCCTCGATGAAGCCGGGGATGACGAGCTGCCCTTTGGCGTCGATGACCTCTGTCTTCGGGCCGACGAATTTCTGGATCTCCGCATTGGTACCCACCGCGACGATCTTGCCGGCTGCCGCCGCAACGGCCTGTGCTTCGGGCGCGGCGTCCTCGACAGTGACCACTTTGCCGTTGGTGATCACGAAGTCCGCCGGCGGCTGCTGCGCGGCGCGCGCATCGGGCCTCGCCGAGAACGCGAGGGCTGCAACAACGACGGTGAACGAACAAGCAGCCATCGTGCCGCGGATGCTGGATTTCATCGATCTACTCCATCTGTAATTCGTACGCTCTCACGCGGGAACAGCCGTTCAAAGTTTCCACCGAGCATCAGCTGTCGATCGGCTTCGCTCGCGCCCGCTGTTTTCATCGCTGCGGTCTGCACCACGTAGATCCCCTTCTGCCAGCCGCGTGGAAAAAATGACGAGTCGGTGCCGAACAGGATCCGTTGCGCGCCGAGGACGCTGAGTGCCTGCCGAAAGACGGTGTCCAGCGTGAGACCGGGATAGTACTTCATCCAGCTATTCGAGCTCGAGGTGTCGAGGTGGATGTTGCCGCACTGGTCTGCCGCCATCAGTGCCTCTCGGAACATTCCCGCACCGAAGTGCGGAATGATCACCGGCACCTGCGGAAACGCCGACGCGACCGACGCGACCGCGAGCGGGTCACCGGACCGCAGGTTGAACGACGATGGCAGGCCGAGCTTCGCGCGGACGCCGACGGTGAGCACGCCGCAGTGGACGAACACGGCGGCGCCATGACTGGCGGCGGCCTCGAACACCTTTCCGACCGTCTCCAGATTCACCGCGTACTCGTGCATCGCGGGGAACAGGCACACACAGCGCATCTTCTGTTGCGACAGCGCACGCTCCAGCCGGCTGGACGCGTCCGGTGCGAGCGGGTTGAACATGAAGAAGCCGACGAAGCGGTCCGGGTAGAGCCGGACCGCCTCCGCGACCGAGTCCTCGTCGCCGGGGATGCTCGCAATCAACGACGCGCGCGAGACGGCATGACGATCGAGCTCGTTCACCCACACGCCCGATAGCGCCTCTGCGCTGCCCGGATCGGCCCAGCCGAGGCGCGCGGCAACCGCGGCGGCCCGGTCCGGTTCGGGCAAGCCCGGCATGTTCCGCGTCAGCAGCTCGAGAAACGATGAGGAGAAAAAGTGGCAGTGAACGTCGTCGATCATCAACCCGCGAATTTATACCCCATACCGTGCACGGTGAGCACGAACTGAGGATGTCGCGGGTTGGGCTCGATCTTCTGACGCAGCCAGGCGACGTGGACGTCGACGGTGCGCGTGGAGGGCATCGCGTTGTAGCCCCACACCTCGTTCAGCAGCTCGTCGCGCGTCAGCGTGGCGCCGCGATGCTCGATGAAGTACTTGAGCAACTGGAACTCACGTGCCGACAGGTCCAGCGGCACGCCTTCTTTCATCACCTCCGCACGGCGGAAGTCGACGCGAATGCCGCCGAACTGATACCCCTCGGTCGGGTGCGGCGTCGAGGGCGCACGCCGCAGCTTGGCTTCGATCCGCGCGAGGAGCTCCACCATCTCGAAGGGTTTCGTCACGTAATCGTCGGCCCCGAGCTTCAGCCCCACGACCTTGTCGACCACCTGGCTCCGAGCGGTGAGCATGATCACCGGCGTTTCGACATTTCGCTTTCGCAGATCCTTGAGGACGTCGAAGCCGCCCATGCGCGGGAGCATCACGTCGAGCAGGACGAGATCGAACGCCTCACCCGCTGCGCGCGAGAGACCGCTTTCACCGTCGGTCGCAGTCTCGACGGCGTACCCTTCGCGCGAGAGCCGGTCGCGCAGCGTGAGCACCAGCCCGGGCTCATCCTCGACGAGCAGGATGCGGGGTTGGGGGGTCACGTGCGGTGTGCGACGGGCGAGGTGCGACGTGCGGTCTCACGTGCGACGGTCGACGTGCGGTGTGCGACGTGCGGTGCGCCCCTCACGCCGACGTGCCCGCAGGGTCCGGCACGTGCGACGCGCGCGCGGCAGCCTCTTCAGACGCAGCGGGAAGATGGACGGTGAACTCGCTGCCGGCCCCGGGAGAACTCCGCAGGGTGATGCGCCCGCCGTGCGCTTCGACGATGCGTTGCACCAGGCTCAAGCCGAGACCGGCGCCTTGAATCTGCGCCGCGATCGCCTGAGGTGCGCGATAGAAGGGCTCGAAGATCTTTGCTTGCTCTGACGGCTCGATTCCGATGCCGCGGTCGGCGACGGTCACGACCAGCTCGCGTCCGTTCACGCGCGCGCTCAGGCCGATCCACCCACCAGATGCGCCGTACTTGATCGCGTTACCCACGAGGTTCTGGAAGACGCGCCGGAGCGCCTGCTCGTCGCCGAGCACCGCTGGCAGCGTATCGGGAGCCTCGTACTCCACATTCAAGCCCGCCTGTTCGATCAAGGTGCCCGATGCGCGGATCACGTCGCGCAGCAGGGGGACGATCGGCACAGGCGCGAGCGCAAAGCCGCGCTGCCCCGAGTGGATCCCGGCGAGCTCCAGGATCTGCTCGACCATGTCGCTCAGGCGACGCCCTTCGCCGCGGACCAGATCGCCGTACTTCCTCACCTGCGGATCTTCGTTGACCACTCCTTCGGCAAGGTTGT
The DNA here is from genome assembly GCA_035537955.1 of Vicinamibacterales bacterium. GTDB lineage: Bacteria > Acidobacteriota > Vicinamibacteria > Vicinamibacterales > 2-12-FULL-66-21 > JACDCA01. The sequence continues at coordinate 13,590 of DATLLF010000086.1, forward strand.
CGGCGGCGGACCGGATCACGGCGAGCGGCGTGCGCAGCTCGTGGGATACCGCGGCGACGAACTCCATCTGCTGCCTGGCGAGGCCCTGCGCCCGACGCGTCGTCACCAGCAGAAACCCGACGCTCGCGCCGAGGATGGCGAGGATGCCCGAGCTGACGAGCAAGTTGCGTCGACGAACCCGCGCGACCGCTGTCTCGAGCGATCCCGATGGATGCTTGACGACCAGCCGCCAATGCGGTGAGCTGGCCGACGTCCGCGCCGTCGCCAGGCTCGTTTCGATGGCGCGTTTGTCCGCCATGCCGCCATGCTGCAGCACGATCGAGACCGGGGCCGCCTCGCGGATGGCGATCCTCCCCTCGATCGGAGTCCCCTTCTGTGGATGATCGACGCGCGTCGAGATGAACGACGTAAACCGCCGGACCTCTGAAGCGATGGCACCGAACTCCTGGAGGCGGAGCTGGAACAGGTCGGCGCTGGCATCACTCGTCGCGGCAGGATCCGGGGCGAAGCCGGGTGTCGTCGAGTAGACGGTCGCCTTCTCGCCGGTGCTCACCACCGCCATCTCGTAATCGATGTCTTCGCCGGTCCCGCGGAAGTGCTGACGCGCAATGGCGGGCAGCATCTCATTGGCTACGTACTCACGGTCCAGCGTCAACACGACGAAGGACATCGGTGGCAGCCTCACCGGTGCCGCGCCCTCCGGCCCCGTCGGCACGCGCGTGCTGCCGAAAAGCACCATCGGCGCGGGTACGACGAGCGCCGGGATGGCGTCCCACACGGTCGCGGGCATCGTGCGGACGAAGATCGTCGTGTCCTTGGGAGTTATCGATGGTGCGGGCTCGAGCGCGGCTCGAATCGGTGCCAGCTCCGCGGGCCAGTCCGACGGTTCGACAAATCGCGTCGACGGATTGAAGCGCTGCAGCGTCGCATCCTGCTCACCGGCGCGGGACGCGACGTAAACATCCTTCACCAGGCGGGGGTAACGCGACGTCGCCTTCCAGTGGTCGTGCCGTTCGCTCAGATGCGCCGCCAGGTTCGCGCCGCCTTCCTGCAGCGGATCGAGCTGAAACGAGAAGTAGGCGCGGGTGATCTCGCGATCGAAATCCTGCGCGAATCCCGACGCGCGCGCGGCCAGATTCGTCTTCATGCGCTCGCGTTCGGCGGCGCTCACCTGACCGAGCCAGCGGTATTGCAGCGTCGCGAGCAGCGCAATGAGTCCGAGCAGCGCGGCCGCCACGACGAACATCGGCAGCCGGGTTCCGACCTTCATGGAGCCGAGTCTAGCACGCGAAATCCGGGGCGAATGCTGCGCGGAACCCAGGTTTTACGTGCTTAACAAAGTCTTTGCGCTGGCTTAACCATCGGCTGCTGGAACGCAGCGATGATCGTCGCGGCACCAAAGACTACGCACCGGACACAAGACGATGAAAGGCAACAAAGACATGAGGAAGCAGACGGCAGTTGTATGCGCGCTCGCGCTGGTGAGCACGATTGGAGTTCCGTCCGCGTCGGCGCAGGAGGCGAAGGCCGCCGAGATCCTGGCGAAAACGCGCCAGGCGCTGGGCGGCGCGAAGCTCGACGCGCTGAAATCGCTCGGGCTCGAGGCCGCGTCGCAGCGAAACATGGGGCAGATGCAGCTGGCCGCAGACATCGAGATCCTGCTCGAGATGCCGGACAAGTACGTGCGTTCCGAGAACTCGCGCGGCGCGATGTCGATGACGCTGAACACCGGGTTCAATGGCGACAAGGCGATCCTGCCCGCGGGCGTGTCGATGGCGGGCGGCGGCGCGATGGTGATCCGGATGGGACCGGGCGGCCCGATCGGCGGCGATGCGCCAAAGCTGACCGACGAGCAGAAGGCGGAGCTCAACAAAGCGTCGCTGCGCAGCGCGCGCGTGGAACTGTCTCGGCTGATGCTGGGCTGGTTCGCGACCACGCATCCCTCGCTGGCCGCACAGTACACATATGCAGGCGAAGCCGAATCTCCCGACGGCAAAGCGCACGTGATCGACGTCAAGGACGCGGACGGATTCGAGGCGCGCCTGTTCATCGATCAGAACAACTATCTGCCGCTGATGGTGACCTACAAGGGGCGTCAGCCACGCATCGTCACGGCCGGCGGTCCGATGACGGGTAGGGCGCAGGCCGCAGGCGCAGGGCAGACGCAAACGCGCCAGCTCACCGATGAAGAGCGCAGGAAGCTGGCGCACGACGCCGAGGCGCAGGTGACGCGCAGCATGTCCGATCAGCCGATGGTCGAGTTCTCCATGTTCTTCGACGACTGGCGCGAGGTAGACGGCATCACGTTCCCGCACCTCATGCGGCGCGGCTCCGGCGGCGAGACGAACGAGGAGTGGACGATCAGCAAGGTGAAGGTCAACCCGAAGATCGACGCGAAGAAGTTCGCCGTCGATGCCCGCTAGGCGGGTCGCGGAGACCACGCACATGACTCGCCTGATCACGACGGCCGTCGCGTTCATCCTCGTCGCGACCGTCGCCGACGTCGGCGCACAGCAGCGCGCCCAGACCGGCGAACTTCGTATCGTTGTCAAAGACCCGAGCGGCGCGGTTGTTCCGGGTGCCATGGTGCAGGTGCGGGGGGCGGAGGAGCGGACCGCCTGGGTGGTCCGTTCCGACATTCCTTCGAATGGCCAGGGGGTCGCCTCGGCCGAGGGCCTACCGCCCGGACGTTACGCGATCGAAGTGGCCTTTCCCGGGTTCGAGAAACTCCTGGTTTCGGACGTGCGTGTGCGTGCCGGCGAGAACCGGCGCGACGCCGTACTGGCGATCCAGAAGCTCGATGAGAGCGTGTCCGTCGCTCGTGACAAGTCGACGGTCGCGTCGGACCCCCACAACGACCGGTTCAACACCGTGCTCTCGAAGGATCAGATCAATGCGCTGCCCGACGATCCCGACGAGATGGAGCGAGTGCTGAAGGAGATGGCGGGACCCGGCGCGACGCTGCGCGTGGACGGATTCCGTGGCGGCAAACTGCCGCCGAAGTCGCAGATCCGCTCGATCCGCTTTTCACGGGACATGTACGCGGCCGAGAACCACGCGGCCGGCATGGTCTTCATCGACATCGTCACGCAGCCCGGGCTCGGGCCGCTCACGGGAAGTACGGACTTCCTCTTCCGCGATGAATCTCTGAACGCCAGGAATGCATACGTCACGGAAAAAGGCCCCGAACAGACACAGCAGTACACGTTCAACCTCAGTGGAACGCTCGTCAAGGAGCGTACGTCGTTCTCGCTCTCGGCTACGGGCGCGGCACTCTACGATTCGGCGAACATCAACGCGTTCACGCCGGACGGCACGCGCGCGGTGGGCACAGTCCGCCGGCCCGCCGATCGGATCAACTTCAACGGGCGCTTCGATCATGCGGTGACGAAAGCGCACACGCTGCGCGCAAACCTGCAGTCGAATGGAAACGACCAGGACAACCTCGGCGTCGGCGGCTTCGAGCTGCCCGAGCGCTCCTTCTCGCGGACGACCGACGATTCGCTGTTTCGGCTGTCGGAGAGCGGTCCCTGGTCGCGCAATGTTTTCGCCGAGAGCCGTCTCCAGCTGCGCCACCAGCAGGCCACTTCGCGGTCGGACCTCGAACGACGCGCGTCGCGCGTGCTCGACACATTCACCTCCGGCGGGGCGCAGCAGACGGGTGGGCGCGAATCGATCGAAATGGAATGGGCGACCAACGTCGACTGGACCAAAGGCAAGCACGCGATCCGCGCCGGCATGCTCGTGGAGGGAGGCACCTTCAAGAGCGACAACCGGACGAACTACCTCGGCACATTCACGTTCACGTCGATGGCGGACTTCGACGCGGGCCGGCCGGCCAACTACACCCAGCGAGTCGGCGATCCGCTCGTCGAGTACTCGCACTGGCAGACCGGCATCTTCGTACAGGACGACTGGCGCGCCCGCTCGAACCTGACGCTGAGCGGCGGCCTTCGACAGGAAGCTCAGTCTCACCTCGACGATCGGCTGAACCTCGCGCCGCGGGCGGGCTTCACATGGTCACCGTTCAAGAACGGCCGGACGACGATCCGCGGCGGCGGCGGCATCTTCTCCGACTGGCTGGAATCGGAAGTCTACGAACAGGTGCTTCGCGTCGACGGCGAGCGGCAGCGAGACATCGTCATCACCAATCCCGGATACCCGGATGCGCTGGGCGGCGGCGCCGCGCAGGAGATTCTGCCGGCCAGCAAGTACGTATTCGACAGCAATCTCGTGATGCCAACGCGCATCATGGGCAACATCGGCGTGAGCCAGCAGCTCTCGCCGAAGCTCGGTGTGAACGTCAGCTACAGCCGCAGCGTCGGTGAGAACCGGTTCCGCGGGCGCAACATCAACGCACCCCTGAACGGCGAGCGTCCCGATCCCACCGTGGGCAACGTCACGCAGGTGGAATCCACCGCGCACATGCGCGGTCAGACCTTCGTGGCGGGAATGAACTTTCAGATCCCGACACGGCGAGTCATGTTGTTTGCGAACTATGCCTGGCTGAACCAGCAGACGGATGCCGATGGTCCGTTCAGTCTGCCTGCGGACAGCTACAACCTCGGCGACGAGTGGGGGGCGGTCGCCGGCGTGCCGCGACACTCGCTGAGCGGGATGTTCAGCGCGCCACTCATCCGGAATGTCCGGCTCTGGCTCAGTGGGGGCATCCGGAGCGGGACTCCGTACAACATCACGACTGGCCGCGACGACAACGGTGACACCGTGTTCAACGATCGTCCTGACGGCGTCGGGCGGAACACCGCCCGCACGGAGATGAGCTGGGAGGTCGGGGGACGTCTCAGTTACGCCTTCGGCTTCGGCCAGCGTGCGCCATCTGGCGGCGGCGCACACGGTACGCCGGTCATGATCGTTCAGCGCGTCGGAGGTGCGTCGGGCAACGAGATCAGCGGCAGCTTCGGCGGCGGCGCCGAAGACAAGCGCATCCGCTTCGAAGTCTTCGTCTCCGGCTCGAACATCTTCAACGCGGTGAATCGCATCGGCTACTCGGGCGTCATGACGTCGCCATTCTTCGGCCAGCCCACCGCGGCTATGCCTGCACGCCGGATCGATCTCGGCATGCGCGTGGGCTTCTGATCACCGCCTGCGGACTTGATTTGCCGCCGGCGCCAGGAATGACAGGAGACGAGGAGATCTGGAGCTTTTTGGTTTTAAAACAAAGGTCTCCCATTCTCTGTGGTTCCTGTTTCTTTTGCTCCGGTCTTCAGGAGCGAGCGCGCGCGTAGAAGCGATCGATGACTAGAAAGTACGGCAACGCAAGCGCCGCGAGGCCGGCGGCCACGCCGAAGGCGACGGGAAACCCGTGGTGCTGGATCAGCCAGCCCATGGTCGTCGAACCGGTGCCGATGCCGGTATCGAACGCCGCCAGGATCGCGCCGAATGCCGCTCCGCGACGTTCGGCGCTCACCCCCTTCATCACGTAGCCGACGTACGACGGATACGCCGTGCCGAAGCCGATCCCGAACACGATTGCCGAGGTCAACAGCAGCGCCCGGCTGCCGCCGAAAGCGAGCACGCCGAGCCCGCAGGCGATGAGCAGCAGGCACGGGACGAATACCTTGCGATAGCCGATCCGGTCTCCGAGATGACCGAGCATCGGACGCGTCGAGAGGATGACGATGGCGAGAGTCGTCAGATAAATCCCCTTTGGCGCCACTCCGCTGGCATCGGCGTAGAGGGCGGTGAAGCTGGTGATCCCGCCGTACCCGAAGGAATACAGCGCGAGCGTGATGGAGACGATGAGAACGCGCCATTCGAGCAGCCCTCGCGGGTGCACGCGCGGCGAACCTGCTGAGCGCGGCTGGTCATGAAGCTGCGTCGCAATGACCGCCATGATCAGATTCAGTGCGGCCGCGAGCACGCAGAGCCAGAGCCATCCACGGTTATAGATCCAGAAGCCGACCGTCGGCGCCACGGCGACCGCGAGCAGTGTGGAGAGACCCCAGTAGCCGATTCCTTCCGCGCGGCGGTGCTCCGGCAGCAGGTTCGTCATGTACGCGGCGCTCGCCGACAGGAGACCGGACCAGAACACGCCGTGCACGAGCACCAGCGCGAGAAGCACCGCGACGTCGGTGATCACGGCGTAGAGCAACGAGAACACGACGAGCGCGCTGCTCGTCACGATCAATACGCGGCGCGGCCCGACGCGGTCCGCATAGGCGCCGGTGAGCGGTGCCGAGAACGCTGACGAGTACGTCAGGAACCCGAGGAACAGCCCCGACGCAAACGTCGAGCCGCCGAGATCGAGAATGTGGAACGGCGCCGTTGGAAGCAGCTGAAAGGCCGAGAGGAAAACCGTGAAGCTGAAGCCGCACATGACGAAGAAGCGCGGCGTGAACAACCGATCCGACACCGACTCAATGTACCCTACGCCTCCTGCCGGCGAAGGCGGTTTATCATCAGTTCATGGAAAAGGATCTGAGCGCGTTCCGTCCAACGCGCATCTGGAAGCGGATGTCACCCGAGCAGCGGCTCAAGGCCGCAGAAGTGTTCTGGTCAGACGAGCAATCGACCGATCAGCAGGTCGAGGCCGTGGCGGCGCTCGCCGGCCATATGAAGTTTCGCACCAAGAGCCTCGTCGCGCTGCCGATCGATCGCAAGGCAAGGTACCTGGCGACGTATCCGGCCATCTCCGACACCATCGCTGCGCGAGCGCTGGTGAGCTATCACCTCGAACATCAGCGTCAGATGATGGCCGCGTTCCTCGATGCACTCGGCATCGCGCACGAGAACGGCTTGATCAGCGAGGAGTCCGTCTCGAAGCCTGACGCCGAAAACGTGCGGGCAGCAGCCGTGCAGCTCGCCGAAAAATATCCCGCCGGGGACGTATCGCTGTATTTGAGCACGCTCGTATCTCAGGATCCCGAGACCTGGGATGCCCTGACGGAACTGCCGCAGACCGTGGGGTGACGTTCGTCACGAGCCCTCTACAGAACGCGTGACAAAGTGCCGGAAGCCGGAAGCCGAGAGCCGGAAGCCGAAGATGATCACAGCCGACGTATGGCGAGCGCGGTGACTTCGGCGGCGGCACGGCGGCCACTTTCGATGGCGCCGTTCATGAACCCCTCCCACTTGACGCTCGTGTGCTCGCCGGCGAACATCAGCGGTCCGGCGGGCCGGCGCAGCCAGTCGCGCAGGCGAGGATCGTAGTCGGGCGAGAATACCGCGTAGCCGCCGCGCGCCAGCGGATCATCCTCCCAGCTCGTGTGCCACATGGCGACGAGCGGCGCAGGCGGACCGAGCCAGCGGAGCCGATCGACAAGCGCGTCCGCTCCACCACTCATGATGATGTCGCGGCACTCGGCTGACGCGCGGCCACCCGCGAGCAGCATCAGCATTCCGCACCTGCCGCGCTGGTGCTCGCTCGCATCCCAGACGGCCCCGATCGGCAGGGGCGTGCCGAAGGCACGATGTCTGCGCACGCGGCGCCAGAAGGGCCGTTCGAACTGCAGCAGGACGCGAGTTGCCGGACCAAATTTCAGCCGCGTCATCGCGGCCCACTGCTCTGAGGGCAATCGCGGTGAGAACGCGATTGCGTGCAGCGTCGTCGCTGGCACGGCGATGACTGCGAAGTCGGCGCGAAGTTCCTGTGCGCCAGTGGCCTCTCGAAAGCCCACCCGCACGACGCCTTCGCCGCAGTCGATGCGTTCGACGCAGGCGCCGAGAACCATGCGTCCGTCGAGTGCTGCTGCGACCTTCTGTGGCAGACGATCGTTGCCGCCGGGAATACGAAACAACTCGTCCTCACCGGGCACGCCCTCGGAGAATTGATCGACGAGCGCAAGCAGCGAAAGGTCCTCTGGATCGGCGAGGAAGAAGCCTCGAATCGAGCGCATCCCTTCGGTGAAGGCGCGGCCGGCTCTCTGAGCGCGCACCCATTCGTCGACCGAGCGAGGAGCAATCGCGAGCGCTACGCCCGTATCCCACCGCTCGCCGGCAGCCTTGTAGCGATCGATGTGCGGTTTGAGCCGCTGTGCGGCCTCGCCCCACGTTGACGGCCGCTTCCATACGCGGTTACGTCCGGAGGCGTCAGGGCCGTAATAGGTGAAGCCGGCGCGGAGTATCCGCTGCGGTTTGAGACCAACCGACCTGGCCAGCTCGAGGACATATGATTGCTGCCCTTCGATCAGATCTGCCCCCGCCTCGCCGTGCTGGCCGTCCTCGAAAATGCCCCTCACCGTGTGGACGCGCCCACCCACGCGGTCGCGTGCCTCGAGTACCGTGACGCGCGCCTGCTCCCGTTCGAGCTCGCGCGCGGCTGTGAGGCCTGCGAGACCTGCACCTATGACGATCACCGAACGGTTGCGGAGTGCGTCGCCCATGCGCGTCCAGAGCATAACGGACTGACCTAAGATAGGCGGACATGGTCGCCTTCTTACTCCTGACACTGATCACGCCGCCACCTGTTCAGACTGCGGACGGACTCGAGGCGCGCGTCCGATCGATCATCACGGGCAGCGGCGCCGAAGTCGCCGTCGCGTTCCGGACGCTGGACGGTACATCCGAGCTTCTCATCGATCCGGATAAGCCGTTCCACGCGGCGAGCACGATGAAGGTGCCGGTGATGATCGAGTTGTTCCGCCAGGCTCAGGCGGGCATGTTGAAGCTCGACGAAGCCCTCCTCATCCGCAACGAGTTCCGCAGCATCGTCGACGGCTCGCCTTACAAGTTGAGTGAGGGCGACGACTCGGATCTCGAGGTGTATGCCAACGTCGGAAAGAAAATGACCCTGCGTCGGCTCAACGAGTTGATGATCACCGTGAGCAGCAACTTCGCCGCAAACCTCCTGATCGAGCGCCTCGGCGTCGAGAACGTGAAGGCGACGGTGAAGCGGCTCGGCGCCGACGGCATGAAAGTGCTGCGCGGCGTCGAAGACAACAAGGCATTCGAGAAAGGGCTGAACAACGAAACAACGGCGCGCGGCCTCGCCATCCTCTTCGAGAAGCTCGCCAGCGGCACAGCCGTCAGCCCGTCGGCCGATCGCGAAATGATCGAAGTACTGAAGCGGCAGAAGTTCAACGACGCGATTCCATCGGGTGTTCCGGCAGGCACGCCCGTGGCGCACAAGACCGGCGACATCACGCGTATTCAGCACGACGGCGGAATCGTCTACGGTCCGAGCCCCTACGTCCTCGTCGTCCTGGTTCGCGGTATCGAGGACCAGAAGGCCAGCAAGGCGCTCATCGCACAGATCTCACGGGCAGTCTGGGGTCGCTGAGTTTGCCCCCCGCCGCAGTCCTGCACCGCTAAAACACGTACACGAAGTTGATCACCGGAAACGCATAGAACTCCCCGACACCGACCGGTACTGCGAGCGCGAGATCGGCGGAGAGGCGGTCGCCGAGGAAGCGTATCCCGCCGGAAACGATGCCTTCGCCGTTCTGCCACACGTAGTTTTCCGTCATCAGCTTCATGCCGCGACTGATTCGTCCTTCGGCGCCGCCCATCACGACCCATCCGCGGCTGTCGCCGGCGTAGGTCAGGCCCGCACCGCCGGTGAATGCGTTGTCGCTGTTGCCGATCGTGCCGACACCGTAGGCGATTCCCGCTCCGTCGCCGCTCACATCGAATACGTGAAGAAGACCGACCGCTCCCTGCACGTTGGGCGTGTTGACCACCTGCACCTTCGGCGTGAACCAGAAGGGGCGTTCCCAGTCTTCGAACCCGAAGAGGAGCGGTGTTCCTCCGCCGACCGAAATGCGGTCCGTGACGCCTACCTGTACGAACGGCGCGATGAACTGGAAGACACCGAAGGAGACTTCACCACGCTTCAGCGAACGCGCGGTCGGCGCGAAGAACAACCGCGTGCGATGACGGTCCGAGTGGAGGAACTCGCCGCGTTCGATGCGTCCAGACGCGAGCCGAAGCGAGGCGACGTCGGCGCGGCGCGCCGTGATGACAGCACCCGCCTGTGTGCGCACCACAACCTCCCCGTCGGTTTCGCTCTCGATTGTCCCGAACACCCGCGACCCATCCTTCAACACGAGCTCGTAGAGCTCAGTGCGAGTGACAGGTGGCGTGCTCGCGACCGTCTGAGCGGCAACAGGTCCGGCGAGAAGCACAACAGCGACGACCGAGAAGAGAAGATTCTTCACAGCAACCTCCCGGGGGAGCAATTCCGGGGCAGAGTGCGGTCCCCAACCCCTTAGGCGCAGGATAGGGGGCGACCGGCTCAGGAGTCGTGAGGGTGGCCTGAAGAATTGTGAAAAGCCTCTGTCGAGGCCGAATCGCCGCGATTACAGTCCTGTCCTCTTGTCGTCGTGTTCGTCGGCAACACCGACGATCTCAACGGGCGCGGGTCGCAAGCGTGTCGAGAACCGGCTGTAAATCCGGCAGGGCCCGGAGGGGCTCCAGAAGAGGCTCCACCGGGATGGTCCAGCCCGCGAACGGGGCCTCCGCACGTTCGAAGAGCGTGTGCAAGCACTGGAGTGCGTCGGCGTGATGGCCGGTGGTGGTGTGGAGGAATGCCTGCGTCATGGCAGCTGCCGCTCCGCGACGGCCGCGGCGCAGCGCTTCGATTGCAGCAGCGGCGTTCTGAAATGCAGTCGAGGCGTCCTTGCTGCGGCCGGCTGCCGACATCGCGGCGCCAATGCCCACGAGCGACCTCGCATGCGACGGGAACAGTTCGAGCGCGTGTTTGAAATGCCGCTCGGCGCCTCGTGGATCACCGGCACGCAGCCTCGCGAAGCCGGCGCCATCGTGCGCATTCATCACGAACTCCGCACCATAAAGCTGTCCGGTGCCGCCGGCGATCTCGCGCGCGAACTCCTCCTCCGCCTCCGCGACATCCTCGAGGGCGAGGCGAACGAGACCGAGCAGCCAGTGGAGCCCGCGCGCGGGGAAGCGCTGACGCAGATGCACCTGGCGATCCTGGACGATGGCCCCTTCGCGCAGCAGCGACTCGGCGCGATCCAGTGAGCCGCGCGCGATGAACACCATCGCCGCTTCGAAGTGAGCGAACGGAAAGTCGGGATAGAGCTCCATCACCCGCGCCAGCGATCGCAGCCGCTCGTCGCCCCACGCGGCGTGAGCCACACGAAAATGGTGGCCCCAGTAACCAGGCTCGAGCGTGACGGCGCGACGTGCGGAGACGAGCGCCTCGCTCGCGCGGCCGGCACTCACCAGCAGAAACGAGAGCGTCGCGTGGGCTTCGGCCAGGTCGCGATCCAGCTCGATCGCGCGGCGCACGTGATCGATCGCGCGTGCAAGCAGCGCAGCGTCAGGCTGGCTGTTCGCTCGCGACATCTCGTATTCGAAGAAGTGCGCATTACCAAGGCCGACGTGCGCCGCCGCATAACGGGGATCGAGTGCGATCGCACGTTCAAAATCCGCGATCGCCCGCGTGACCTGCGCGCCTTCCAGAGTCTCGAGGCGCACGCGTCCTTCGGTGAAAACCTGATACGCCTCGAGGCTGCTCGTCTCGTGTGTCGACCGTAATGGCGCGGTCGCGCCGCGGCTGCCGATCGCCGCCGAGAGTTGCGCGACGATGCGGTCCTGAAGATCGAAGACGTCGGTGAGAAGACCATCGGCCTTGCTGTCAGCCAGAGCTTCACCCGTTCCGGCATCCACCGCGCGTGCAGTGATCCGCAACCTGTCCCCCGAGCGCTGAAAGCTTCCGACCACCGCCAGATCGAGGTGAAGCTCACGCCGCAACGCATCGAGGTCCGTCCCGACGCGACGGGAGGCCTCGACGATCCGCGTGCGATCCAGCGTCCGCGCGTGCAGCGCCGAACGCAAGTCGTTGGTCACGGTTTCGGCAATACCTGACGAGAGCCAGTCGAGCGCGGCATCGTGACTGACGTTCGTGAAGTCGAGCACGCCGACCGCGGGCAGCGAAGGGACCGAGGGCGCCGAGTCGGTAAGGGCATCGCCAGCCGGCGCTGTGTCGGCGGCCACCGGCGCGATGAACCGGTACCCGCGACGGGCCACGGTCTGCACGTACTTGGGATTCGATGAATCGTCGCCGAGCGCCTGACGAAGCTCGGATACGGCCTGCGTCAGGGCGTTATCGGTGACCGCCACGTCGGGCCACAGCGCGCGGAACAGTTCCTCTTTCGAGACGAGGACTGACGGACGCGCGACAAGGTACAGAAGCAGGTCGACGATCTTCGGCGACACCTGAACGATCGTGTTTCCCTTGATCAGGCGGTATGCGCCGGTGTCGAGGGTGAACGGCCCGAACCGGTAACGGCCGGAGAACAGCGCCTGCAT
>DATLLF010000087.1:0-10229 GCA_035537955.1 Vicinamibacterales bacterium
GGGCCGATGCTCAGGCAGTGAACGAAGCGTTCGCGCGCGCGCGCGCGAACGCTTCGTTCACTGCCTGAGCATCGGCCCAACGCTCCTGAAGCAGCGCGACAGCGCGTGTGCCGATCCGCGATCCGAAGTCTAGCGGATCCATCGCCTCGGCCTTCTCGAATGCGGCCCGCGCCTCGTCGAGACGGCCCTGCGCCGCCATCGTCGATCCCAGCATGCGGACGCCCCCGGAATTGTCAGGGTGACGCCGCACGAATTCGTCAGCTACCTCGCGGGCGCGTTGGACATTACCCATACTGATCAACATGTCCGTAAGGTTCTCGACCGAGGTCGGGTTCGATGTGCCACGGCGCATCAACTCCTCGTAGTGCTCGATGGCCTCGGGATACCGCTCGAGGTCCATGAGCAGCAGTCCGAGGTTGTGCCGCGACGCGTGATGCTCGGGGTGAAGTCTCAGGCCCTGTTGGTACGCCTCGATCGCACGACCGTACGTCTCCGGGCGGAGACTGTAGTAGAAACCCTCGATGTAATAACGCTCGCGAGCGGTAAGACGATCGGTGAGGCTCAGCGCCCGCCTGGCATACTCGTCGCGCTTGTCCATTGCGACGAGGTTATTGTTGACGACGGCGAGCTTTGCGTACGCCATCGCGAAGTTCGGATCGATCTCGACGGCTTTCTCAAGAAGCGGCGCCGCCTGCGACGATAGCCCGCGCTCGTGGAAGTTGATTCCCTCGGCGTAATACCGATAGGCCTCGATCGAGGAGGTGGTCACCTCCGTGAGCTCGCGGTCCAGTCCGGCGTCAGACGAAGCCTGGCCGGGGGGCTTCAACAGCGACCCGGCGCTCACCCCGCCGAGCTCCGCCATCTTCGACACGAAGCGCCGCGTGAGATCGTCGACCATGGCGAACAGGCTGGATTCACCGGGACCCTCGACGCGCTCCGCCGTGACGATACGACCGCTCAGTGCTTCCTGCAGCCGCGCATTGATCCGGATCGTGCCGCCGGATCTCACGTAACTGCCCATGAGCACGTAGCCGACGCCGGCGCGTTTCGCGATGCGCTGGACGACCTCAGCGGACATGACACGATCGTCTTCGCGCTTCAGCTCCTCCAGGATCTGCACGAGGCGATCCGTGCCCAGGACCTCGAAGCTGGCCGACTGCGAGAGATCGGTCACCATCATGTCGGTGAGACCGGTGCGCATCCAGTCGAGAGAAGGATCGCCGGTGTTGTTCTCGAAGTAGAGCGCGGCAACTGCAGGCTTGCCCGACGGGCTCGGGATCGTCTGCGGGGAGCTTCGACCCAGGAACCACCAGCCGGCCGTTACCGCTGCGACCGTCGCGAAGGTGACGCCAACCAGAAGCTTCGCGCGACCCGGTCGAATGCTCGTCACGGCGAGGTGCGGATGCGAAACCGGCGCGATGATGCCGGATGTCGGGGCGGACTCGAGACGCCGGCGGGCGCCGCGCAGATCGACGATCAGGTCCTTCATCCCCTGGAAACGATCCTCAGGATCCTTTGCCGTCGCCTTGGCGATGATGCGCTGCAGTTCGGCAGTCGCTTCAGCCGGCACGCCCGGGATCGCGGCGAGAGGCGGCACCGGCTGCGTGAGGATCGCCTGCATCGTGTCGAGGTTGGATTGCCCCTGGAACGCGGGACGGCCACTGACCATTTCATAGAGCGTGACGCCGAGGGCAAATACGTCGCTGCGCGGATCGATGCGTGTGCCGCGCGCCTGCTCCGGCGACATATAGGCGGCGGTGCCGAGGACGACGCCGGCGTCCGTGCGCGGTCCGTGTATCGACGCGGTCGCCGCGTCCTGACTCACGGGTTCGATCAATTTCGCCAGACCGAAATCAATGATCTTCGCGTGGCCATCGTCGGTGACGATGATGTTGGCCGGCTTGAGATCGCGGTGGATGATGCCTTTCTCGTGCGCGCGCGCGAGGCCTTCGGCGATCTCGGCGGCGAGGGCGAGGGCGCGCGGCTGCGGAAGTGGTGCGCGGCTCAACGCCTCGCTGAGCTTTTCGCCGCGGATCAATTCCATGGCGATGAAGGTGACGCCGTCCGATTCGCCGACTTCGTGGATGACGCCGATGTTCGGATGCTCGAGCACGGCGGCCGCGCGCGCCTCCTGCAGGAGTCGCTCACGGCGCTCCCGATCGTGGAGAAGCTCGTCCGGCAGCACTTTCAGCGCCACCTCGCGCCCAAGATTCAAATCTACAGCGCGATAGACGACGCCCATCCCGCCACGGCTGATCTCGCCGAGGATTTCGTAGTGGGAGAGTCTTTTCCCGGTCATCTCGCGTGGCGCCATCATAGGACTGATGGGGGCGATGTGTGTGATCACAGCTCGGCCGTTGTCACATCAGGAGACTCGCCTGCGGGATGTCTGTGTCACTTCCATGGTTGAACCGGATAGGATGCTTCACCTGACCCCGGAGGTATTGAGCATGCCAATCGGCGCCCGGCACGTGACATCGATGATCGGATTCATCGTTCTGCTTTCCGCGTCTCTCTTCGCCGCCCCGGCGGCACGGCAGACATCCACCCAGAGCCCGCCGACGATTTCGGGGACGGTCACCACTCGCGCCGACGGGATGTCGGTGCCAAATGCCACGGTCACGATCGCCGGAACAAAGGCCAGCACCACGACCGATAACGATGGAACGTATTCGATAGAGGTGCCGCCGGCGCTCGCGCGCACGGGACGCGTGCAGCTTCACATTCAGGCGCTGGGCCTGCCGGCAAAGACCTATGACGTGCAGCTGTCAGCCGTGGGCACGACGACGTTCGACGTGGCGCTGACGCTCGGATTCGAGGAACAGGTCACCGTCGGGTCTCGTTCGCCTGGCGTCGAAGCCGAGAAGTCCGTGCCCGTCGACGTGCTGACCAAGGAACAGATCGCCGCGAGCGGCTATTCGGAAACGGCGCAGGTGATCCAGGCGCTCGCACCGTCGTTCAACTTTCCCCGGCCGACGATCACCGACGGCACCGACACGGTGCGCCCGGCGACGCTCCGCGGGCTCGGGCCCGACCAGGTGCTCGTGCTGATCAACGGAAAGCGCCGTCACCAGAGCGCGCTCGTGCATCTGAATGGGAGCATCGGACGCGGATCGACTGGAGTGGACCTGAACGCGATCCCGCTCTCTTCGATCGAGCGGATCGAAGTGCTCCGCGAGGGAGCGGCCGCGCAGTACGGCTCCGACGCGATTGCCGGCGTCATCAACATCGTCCTGAAAGGTGGAACGTCGGCGCCCGCGATCACCTCGAAGTTCGGCCTCTCCACGGGCAGTTTCACCGGCAACGAGTGTACGCCGTCGGGCTCGAGCTGCCAGCCCGGAGAGAAGATCGATTTCTCGGATGGCGAGCTCTTCGATGTGGGCGGATCGTGGGGTCTGCCGGTCTCGAAGGGATCGCTCACCGTCGCGGCCGAGTATCGACACCACAATCGCACGAACCGCGCGTCGTTCGATCCGCGCGATCAGATCGTCGGGGGAGATGCGGGTAACAATGCCGTACCGGAGCCAAATCATCGCTGGGGAGATCCGGACACGCGCGATCTGATGACGTTCGTGAACGGAAATTTCCCCCTCAACACCGCGCAGACGCGCTTCGTTTACGCGTTCGGTGGATTCAGCCGCCGCGAAGCGAACAGCGCGGGATTCTTCCGTCGCAGCCTCGATGCGCGGAACTGGCCGCAGATCTATCCGCTCGGCTTCCTTCCCGAGATCCAGCCCACCGTGGTGGATATCTCGGGCGCTGCCGGCGTCCGCGGCGCGACCAGCGGATGGTCGTGGGACGTCAGCGGCGAGTACGGGTACAACAATTTCGATTTCACGATCGGCAACACGCTGAACGTGTCGCTCGGCCCTTCCATCCCGCCGAACAAGACGGAGTTCGACGCCGGCAGCCTCGCGCTCGGCCAGTTCGTGGCCAACGTGGACATCACGCGTCGCTTCGACGTGGACGCGTTCAGCGGCCCGGTGAACGTTGCCTTCGGCAGCGAACTGCGCCGCGAGCAATACCAGATCAACGCAGGCGAGCCTGACTCGTACGGCAACGGCGGCGTCCCCAACCAGGCTGGAACCGTCGCGGCGATAGGCTCGCAGGTGTTCCCCGGATTCCGTCCGTCGAACGAGGTCGACGAATCCCGCTCCAACATCGCCGGCTACGTGGACGTGGAAGGTGACGTCCTCGAGTGGCTGCGCATCGGACTCGCGGGGCGCGCGGAGCACTACACCGACTTCGGGAACACGTTCGACGGCAAGTTGACCGTCCGTGTTCAACCGGACCGCCGATTCGTCGTCCGCGGTTCGCTCAGCTCCGGTTTCCGCGCTCCGTCGCTCGGGCAGTCATTCTTCTCGTCGACGGCGACGAACTTCCTGACCGTCCCAGGACAGGGGCTCGTGCCGTTCGAATCGCTGACCCTTCCCGTCAACTCGGCCGCCGCGCTCGTGCTCGGCGCCCAACCGTTGAAACCCGAGGAGTCGACGCACGCAGGCGCCGGGATCGCCGTGACGCCCGTGCCCGGGCTCGACATCACCGTCGACTATTACCGGATCGACATCGACGACCGCATCGTTCTCTCGGGGAACTTCACCAGCCCGCGCATCACGGAGTTACTCGCCCCCTTTGGCGCGAACAGCGCACGATTTTTTACGAACGCAATCGATACGCGAACCAACGGCGTCGACGTGACGGCCAGCTATGGCATCGCGCTGGCGGATGCCGGCAACTTGCGCCTGAACGGCGCCTACAACCACACTCAGACCGACATCGTCGGCACGGTGACGACGCCGCCGCAGCTCGCCGGCCTGGAACTGCAACTGTTCGATCGCATCGAGCGTCGCCGCATCGAATGCGGGCAGCCGCAGGATAACCTGCGCGCCGGAGCCGACTGGCGCCGCGCCCGCTGGGGGGCGTTCGTCAACCTCGCGCGATACGGCGAGTTCTGCAGCTTCACCGCCAGCCCGACCGACGATCAGACGTTCGAACCGAAATGGCTGACGGATGTCGAGGTCTCGTTCCGCATCGCTCCGAACCTCACGCTCGGCGCGGGCGCGCAGAACCTGTTCAACGTCTTCCCCGATCGCAACATCGTCCAGAACTCGTTCAGCGGGATCCAGACGTTCCCCAGCCACTCGCCCTTCGGCATGAACGGCCGGTCGATTTACGGAAGGCTCGCGGTCAATCTTCGGTAAGACTGCGCGGTCCTGAGTGCTGGGTGCTCAGTGCTTGGTGCTCAGTGCGCGTGCTCGGTGCTGGGTGCTCGTGCGCAGTGCTCAGCACTAGCACTGAGCCACCCAGCACTGAGCACTCGCACTGAGCACTGAGCACTCGCACTGAGCACTGAGCACTGAGCACCCAGCACCCAGCATCGGCCCCCCCGGCCCGCCTAAGCTCCCGTGACCTCGTCGAAGGCGGGGCCGAGCGGCCGTGTGATGAGCGGGCCGTAATCCTCGAAGCCTTTGATCGTGTCGGTTGATGCGACCACCTGCTCGCGCGTTTTCCCCGCCTTCACCTGCGCCCGCACGTAGTCGAGCAGCGCGGCCAGGTAGCCGGAGTGATGGGCGAGATCGGCGCGCGCGCCGGTCACCGGCAGGTTCTCGCCGGCGTGGCCGAAAATGTAGATCGTGTCGGCAGGGAGCTCCTTCGCGATCTTGTCGAGGGCGACGGACCAGTTCGCGATCGAGGCGCCGTTCACGCGGTCGATGACCGGGTGGAGGCGGTTGAACATCAGGTCGCCCATGTGAGCGACGTTCGCCTTCTCGAAAAGGATCATGATGTCGCCGCCCGTGTGCGCCGGACCGTAGTGCTTCATCGTAATGCGCTCATCGCCGAGATCGACGGACATCGAATCAGTCAGCGTCTTGTCGGGAACCACCGGCTCCGCGGGCGCGGGAGTCGTCGCCGGCGGATTCTGCTGGGCGCGCCGCGCCACCGCCTGATCGTAGGTGCTCTTCATGTACTTCGGCACGTTCGCGTGCCCGATGATCTGCTTCGTCTTCGGCCGGAACACGCCGTTGCCCGCGGTATGGTCCCCATGGTGATGCGTGTTGATCAGCGCGGCGATCTCGGATTTGCCCGACGTCTTCAGCAGCTGGTCGACACACAACGCTGCCGTGTCCGGAAACTGACTGTCGACCGCGACGATGCCGGCCGGATTGATCAGCCACCCGATGGTGCCGCCGCGCGCGGTCCAGTAGCCGGTGTTGCGCCGGATCTCTTTGAAGACCGGCGTGACCGGTGGTGGCGCCGGCGCTTGCCCCTGCGCGAAAGCCCGCGTGAAGAACGAGTACCGATCGAGGGTCGTGACTGCCAGCGTTGCGGTGGATGTGGCGAGGAAGTGGCGTCGTGTCAGCATCAGCAAATCATATCCCGCCGCAGCTGCGCCATAATCGATGGCGGAGGTCAGCGTGGCAAAGAAGGCGGCGAAGAAGGCAGCAGCGCGCAAGACGACACGAGCGCGGACGTCGGCACGTAACACGGCGTCTCGACGCAAGGCGACGGCGCGGCGAAAAACAGTCGCGAAAGGAACGAGGACCGCGACCGCAAAGACGAGTGGGAGCCGAAAGACGAGTGCCCGTGGAAAGAGCAGTCCGGGCCGAAAGAAGACCACCGCAAGCCGATCACCTGCGGCTGCGCGAAAGAAGACCTCCGCCCGTGCTGCGGCCACCCGCAAGCGTCGTCAGGTGGCGCCACCGCCAAAGCAATCGGCGGTCGCCACAGCCGCGACAACAGTGCGCGGCATGGTCGCCGGTGCCGTGACCGCCGTCACCGGCGCGATGAGTCGCCGCGGCGCCGAGCCCGACGCGATCGAGCTCCTCGAACGTGAGCATCGCCGGTTCGAGCAACTGCTGAAGGAGGGAGAGGAGACGACCGAGCAGGCAAGACAGACGCGCCGTGGGCTCCTCGAGACGTTGACCCGCGAACTGAACGCACACGAATTGATGGAAGAACGCGTCCTCTATCCCGCGCTGCAATCACATCCGCAAGCGCACGACATCGTGCTCGAGGGCTTCGAGGAACATCATGTCGCAGACCTGATCGTCAAGGAGCTGCACGAGGTCGCCACCGACGATGAGCAATGGGGCGCGAAGTTCAAGGTCCTGAAGGAGAACATCGAGCACCACATCGAGGAGGAAGAAGGAGAGATGTTCCGTGTCGCGAGAGGTGTCTTCTCCCGCGACGAACTGCGCGATCTCGCGGCTCGCATGCTGGCGATACGGCCGGCTACATGAGTCCGGCTTCCGGCGTCCGACACTCAGTGGATCGTCTGAGAAGCGACGGCTCTGATGTGGTGCACCTCGCGGATGCGCGTCGTGGTCACGCGATTCGCGAATTCGAGGCACATCCCCGGGATGGCGATGACGCCGGTAAGCAGGGCTGAGCCGCCCCAGGTGCAGCCCGCCACGCGCAGACCCTCCCCATCGCGGGGATGCTTGCGGAACCAGCCGCCGGTCGCGTCGAAGGTCCCATCGCCATTGACGCGGAGCGCGTAGGTGGAGTTCTTCGTCCGCACGATGACCCAGTCGCCGATTTCAACGTCCGCTTCGCGCACACCGCCCAGTTCCGGCGCGCGCGAGGCCAGGCGATCCAGGCTCAGCTTGTCGAGGACCGCAGTCGAGACGGCGGTATCAGCCGCTTCTGCCACTGTGACGATGATACGCCGAGTATCCTCGCTCGGCCAGCCCGAGAGCGAGAAGCTGGGACGGATCACGGGGTGAGAATCTCATCGAGCAGTTCGAGGAGCCGGTCCGCATCGCGCTCATCGAAGGGCATCGGCGGACGAATCTTGAGGATGTTGTGGAACGGGCCTTCAGTGCCGAGCAGCACCCCGCGCTCCCGCATCGTGTTCACGATACGGGACGCGTCGGTGGTCGCCGGCGCGAGGGTAGAGCGATCGCGCACCAGCTCGACGCCGACGAACAGCCCGCGTCCGCGCACGTCACCAACTACGTCGTGCCGTGTCGCCAGCGCGTCGAGGCCGGCAAGCAGACGCGCGCCGACGCGGCGCGCGTGCGCCTGAAGATCCTCGTCGAGGACGGTTTCCAGTGTCGCCAGACCGGCAGCGCATGAAACGGTGCTGCCGCCGAACGTGCTGAAGAACTCCATCCCGTTATCGAACGACGCCGCAATGTCGCGGGTCGTCACCACGGCCCCGAGCGGGTAGCCGTTGCCGATCGGCTTGCCGAGAACGAGAACGTCGGGCACGACGCCCTGCGATTCGAACCCGTAGAACGCGTCGCCCATGCGGCCATAGGCGGTCTGCACTTCGTCCGCAATGCAGACCCCGCCGGCCTTGTGAACGTGCGCGTACGCCGTCGCAAGATACCCGGATGGCGGGATGATCTGCCCACCGACGCTCGGGCATGTTTCACAGATGAACGCCGCTATTCGTTCGTTGCGCGCGCGAAGGTCGGAGACGAGATCACCGACGGCATCGCCGTACTTTCGTCCGGCGTCGGGATCCGATCGCTTGTGCGGCCCGCGGTAGTCGTCGGGGATCGGCGCGACGTGCACCCAATCAGGCTGACCTGCCCCGCCTGGTCCATTGAACTTGTAGGGACTGACGTCCACCATCGTCGTCGTGTTGCCGTGATACGCCGACTCGAGTACGACGACATCACGAGCGCCGGTGTATGCGCACGCCAGCCGCAGGGCCAGCTCGTTCGCCTCGCTGCCTGAATTCACGAAGTAACACACGCTCAGGGGCGATGGCAGTGTCGAGCACAGCCGCTCGGCGAAACGCCAGATCGTGTCGTGCAGATAGCGCGTGTTGGTATTGAGCGCACGCATCTGCTCCCTCGCGGCGCTGATGGTGCGCGGGTGTGAATGACCCACATGCGGAACGTTGTTGTAGGCGTCGAGGTACTGGCGTCCGCGATCGTCGTAGAGATATTGCATCCACCCGCGAGCCACCTTCACCGGATCCGTGTAGGCGAGACTCAAATTGGGCCCCAGCCGCTCTCGACGCTCGCGCAGCGTCACGTTCATCGGCGCAGGTGTGATGGCATGGATCGCGTGGAGTCCACACGCCGTACGCAGCGCGTCTTCGGCCGCATCCGGATGAATGGCGGCCAGCACCGGCAGCGTGCGGTGAATGGATCCCTGGCTGATCGACAGGTACGCATCATGTGGCCGCTGCCGTTGCTGCTGCGCCGCGACGCAGACGCTCACGCACAACCGCAGTTTCACCAGGGCGAAGAGGACAGCCATCTCGTCCGGCGTCAGCGGCTGCGCCGCATGGTAGCCGCGAACGATGGAACACGCGGCATCGAGCGGATCCTTCCGATCGAGCACCGCATACGCGATCGCGATGGCCGGCTCGGCGACGCTCCAGCTGTGCACCATGTCGCCGAAGTCGATGAGGCCGGTGACCTGCAGATCCTGGGAACCCTCGACGATCACGTTGAAATCGTTCGCGTCGCCGTGGACGGCCGACGTTCGCAGGCTCAAGAGGCGATCGCCATCGCGCGCTTCGATGTGGCCGACGACACGCCGCACGAATCCACGGACGCCGGGGTCCTCGATCAGCGGCGAGTATTCACGCACGATCTCGAAGCCGCGCGAGAGATCCCAGTAAAACTGCCGGCGTATCGCGGGGTGGTCGAAGTCCGCAAGCGCATGGCTGAACTGTCCGAGCTTCGTCCCGAGATCTTCGAGCAGCGTCTGCGGTCGCGACTCGACTCCCCCGAGCGGTACGCCGGGCAGCCATGACAGGAGGCGCACGAAGTGACCCGAATCCGTCTGCGCGATCTGATGCCCGTCGACCGTCGGCTGGACTCGCGGGCACAGCTTCAGGTCAGCGACATGCTCCATCGCCGCGTTCTGCGCCTCGAGGATCTCGCGCGATTCGGTGGCGTTGGCGATTTTCAGGACGAACCGCTCGCCGGTCGCGGTCTCGAGCAGGAAGTTCTGATCGCGTTCGCTCGGCAACGCGGAGGCAGCGCCCGCAATGCCGTACAAATCCCGCGCCAGGCGTACCGCGTCCGCCGCGTGAAAACGCGGCGCCTGCTGCAGCATTGACATGGGGGAATTGTAGTCACGTGCGACGTGCGACGTGCGACGTGCGGAGGGATTGGACCGCACGTCGCACGTGCCTTTTATTGCGGCAGCACGTCGATCATCTTCAGGTCCGACGAATCAAGTCGATAAACGGCGTCGATGACCAGGTGGTCGCGCACGAACGCCAGAAACGACGCGCGCTCTTCGTGCTCGCGCAGCCG
>DATLLF010000088.1:0-10240 GCA_035537955.1 Vicinamibacterales bacterium
CGTCACTACGAAGACAGGTAGGTGCGGGTGGGATGAGCGTTGGGAGCGCTCACACGAGGCGCTCGCGCAGCGCCTTGGCGACAGCCTCAGTTTTCGAGTGGACCTGAAGCTTTTCGTAGATGTGACGCAGATGGAAGGAGACGGTGTTGATCGAGATGCCCATCTCGCTCGCGGCCGTTTTGTAGTGATGCCCTTCGACCATCAGCTTCAGCAGCGCGACCTCCTGCGGGGTGAGCTCGCTGGGAGCGCGGGCCGGGGGGCGGAACTGGCGGAAGAGCGCGAGCACGCGACGCGCGACCTCGGGCGACATGGGAGCGCCGCCATCCGCCACTTCCTGGAGCGATTCGAGCAGCCGGCCCGGGGGCGTGTTCTTCAGCAGGTACCCCGAGGCACCCGCGCAAATTGCGTTGAATACATTCTCATCGTCGTCATACACCGTCAGCGCGAGCACGGGCACGTCGGGAAGGCGCTCGCGCAGCAGGCGAATGCCTTCGACGCCGCTCATTCCGGGCAGCCCGATGTCGGTGAGGATCACGTGAGGACAGGACGCGCGCAGGGCATCGAGCGCGTCTTCCATGGTGCGGAAGCTGTTGGTACAGCGGAAACGCGGCGTGCCGTTGATCAGGATCGCAAGGCCTTCGCGAACTTCCCGCACGTCTTCGATGATGACGACCTTCACCGGGCCGTCTCTGATGGTCATGTGGCTTCGCACGGTACAGTAGTGCGAGTCGTCCGCATCGTGACACCTACCGGAACGCGTAGGTGCGAAATCAAATCGGTACGCTCAGGACGACGGCCGAGCCGGACGGCGCGGACGGTTCGATCCGCAACGTCGCATTGATGCGCGCGGCGCGCCGGCGCATGCTGGTCAGCCCCTGCCCGTCAAAGTCGGTTGACGCGTCGAAGCCCACGCCGTCGTCGATTATGGACAGGACAAGCCTGCCCCGCTCCAATCGAACCGTGATGTCCACCGCCGTGCATCCGGAATGCCGTGCCGCGTTGTTCACGGCTTCCTTGAAAATCAGCAGGACGTCGCGGCGCACGTCGATGCCCAGGCGCTGCGTTTCCGCGCCCGTCGGCGCATCGAATCGCAGCGCGATTCCACGCAGCGTGAACAGCTCGCTGGCGTGCTGGCGCATCCTCCGTATCAGATCCAGCAGGCCTTCGCGCCTCGGGTTGATCGCCCACACGATGTCGCTCATAGCCGCCACCGATTCGCGCGCGAGGGTTCCGATCGACACGAGCGCCGTCTGTTCGCGCGTCCGCTGCGCGACTTCGCTGAGCAACGCGATACGCGTCAGGTTCGCACCGATGTCGTCGTGGAGGTCGGTGGCGATATGCGTCCGCATATTGGCGACTTCGAGCAGCCGGGCCACGCGGTAGCGATAGGCGAGAGTGCCCGATAACCCGAGCGCCGATGCGAAGAGTCCGATGAACCACCAGCGCTGCCAGAAGGGTGCAAGAACGGTAAAGCTGATGGTTGCGGGCGCCGGGCTCGACATGCCATCCGAATTGACGGCCCTGACCGCAAAGGTGTGACGCCCCGGCGAGAGGCTGGCGTAGGTGACCGACCGCCTCGACGTCAAGGGAGACCATTCACTCCGACCGTCGAGTCGATACTGATAGCGAAGCACGTCTCCCGTCGCGAAGCCCAGGCCGACGAAGTCGATCTCAAGCTGATGATCGTCGGGTGGAAGATCCGCGAGCGAAATCTGCCGTTCACCGAACGGCGACATTCGATACGATGTGCCGGCAACGCGAAGGCCGCTGATGAGGATCGGCGGTACCCCGGTGTGCCGTGCGGGCACGAGACGCGCAAGGCCATTGCTCATCCCAAACCACAGCACGCCGCGACTGTCGTTGAACGCGGCCTTGAGAATGCCCGGATTCAGTCCGTCAGCGTGCGTGAAGTGGCGGACACCCCCGCTTGCCGGATCGATACGATCGATGCCGTTGCCACCACCCACATACAAATAACCATCGCGATCTTCCGTGATGGCCGCCAGGCTGTTGCTCGACAGGCCGTTGGCGGTCGTGTAGCTCGCGAAGGTAGGCATCGGCGCGGACGGATTGTCGACGCGAATGAGACCGGCCCGCTCCGACGCGAGCCACAGCCTGCCGGTGCGGTCGACGTGCATGTCGAGGATCGCGCCGGCGGGGAGACCTTGTTGCGCTGTGAAGAATGACACCACGCCAGTGGCGTAGCGCGCGAGCCCTGAATTGAACGCCAGCCAGACGTTTCCCCCGCGATCCTCGGCGAAAGAACGCGCCAGATCGTTTACGAGTGACGGCAGCCCGGGCAGCGTGGCGAGATCGTGCAGACGTCCGGTGCGGCGCTCGAAACGGGAGAGCCCTCGCGTCGGACTGGAAATGCTGGAGATCCACACGTCGCCGCGGGAATCCTCGAAGAGCCGATAGGTCTGGATGGCTGCAAGGCCATCTTCCGTCCTGTAGACTGCCAGCGGGCGGACGTTCTCCAGAGACGCGAACCGATCGGTGGGCGGATAGCGAAATACTCCTTCCTGCGACCCAACCCACCACTCCCCGTTGCGGGCCTGGATCGTAATGCCTTCTCTGACCCAGCCCCATGATTTCAGTCCACCCGGAGTGAGCCAGCGGAATTCGGCGCCGTCGAAGCAGCCGTAGCGGTCTACATTGACCGGCTCGCCGGGTACCTCCAGCCTCGCACCCTGCAGGCGGGCGCGCGTGCCGCTGTCGAGAACAAGCCCCCTGAAGCAAATCTGACCGACCTTGTCTTCGAAGAGCGCATTCACGCTTCCGATGCCTTCTCCCGTCGAATAGGTTATGAAGCCATCCGGCGCGAGTTTGAGAGCGCCGTTGAGTGAACTTCCAATCCAGAGACTGCCGCCCAGGTCTTCGCCGAGAGCGGCGAGGTAGTCATTGATCAGTCCGTGTTCCGCCGTGTATCTGCGGATGCGTGGGCGCGAATGCCCGTCAGTGGAGAGCAACTCGACGAGTCCTTTCGCCGTCGCTGCCCAGAACCTGCCGCTGGAACTCTGAAAGAGTTGAGGCACCCAGTCGTCTGGCAACCCGTCCGCACGGGTGATGGAGAGCTTCACCGTAATTCTTTGCGTCGTATCCGTCCCAAGGTGAAAGAACCCCCCTTCACGGGTAGCCACCCACAGTCCGCCGTCGCGGTCTTCGAGAAGGTCGGAGATATATTGCGCTGGAAGTCCCTCGTTGATCGTGTAGCGAGCTCTGCGTCCGTCGGTCCATTGTCGGTAGAGGCCAGTGGGTGTTCCGATCCACAAGGTGCCATACCGGTCCTCGAGCACGTCGACGATGATGCGTTGTTCGGGATACTCGTCGTCTAGTCCGACATCCACTGGCTGCAGCGAAAAGGCGCTGCCGTCGTTGACGAGACGATAGAGACCGTTCCGAGTCCCGACCCAGATCCTCGCATCGCGCGACTGCCGCAGGACCGTGATCGCCCTGCTCCTCGCCTCCGCAAGGGGAGGAACAATGACCGGTAAAGCGGCAGACCCGTCGGATGGTCGAACGACCATCCTGCTCGAGCGCTTCCACGCATCGAGGTGCACCAGCCCATCGTCGGTCGCCAGCCAGAAATCGCCGTCTTTCGTTTCCAGCAGGTCGTTGGCCGCGGCCGCGGGGAAACCGTAGTCGGTTCCAAAACTGCTGAACGCATAGCCGTCGAATCGCGAAAGGCCCTCGGGCGTGCAAAGCCACAGGAAGCCCTGCGAATCGCGGACGATACGGTTGATCGTGTTGTGAGCGAGACCATCCGCGGTGGTGTAGATCCTGACGGGGAGGCGTTCGGCGCGGAGAGTGATGCACGTCACCGCCAGCAGAACGCCGACGCATAGCAGCGGGCGAAGACGACGAACGGTGCGGGGCCGCAGAGTGCGCGGGATTATATGCCGCGCGGGACGCGGGCGGCCAGGCGGGGAGCCTGACCGCCGTCGCTGCTTAGCGCTCTGACCCTTCGCGTTCGTTGCCGGCGAAATCGCTCGTGCGATCCTCGCGGCTGATGCTGCTCGAATGGGTCATCTCTCGGTTCTGCTCATTCGAGCTCTCCCGCTCGCTGGTGCTGCCGTCGGTCTGCAGCGCCTCGCGGCGGCGGCGATGGCTGGCGATTCCTCCCTTTCGCCCGGCGTCGCGCGCTTCCTCGCTCGTCCACTCGTGGGCCGTGCCCTTCTGATGCGCAGCCTTGCCGCCCTTACTGGCGATCTCGCGCTGCTTGGCGCGGTCCATCGAAGCGAATCCACGATCTTCCTTGGCCACGTGTCCTCCTCCCGTCGCTCTCTCGTTCGCCGCAGTGATGCGGAAGCTGTCAGTCGAGGCTTGGTGCAACGGAGGTGCCACGAACCACCGGAAATGATTGATGTTTCAGGTACTTACCTGCTCTGTTCCACAGCGGGACTATTAGGTGCGGGCTTGCCTGATGTGAGTAGATTTGTGCCGCCTGAACCGTGGGTGCGGCGCCTCCGCCGACAGAAATGCTCTCGTTGAGAAAGGGTTTTCTCAGCCGTTCGGCGGGAGGGGCGACGCGCCCCCTTCTCTACGCTGGAAGAAGCTACAACCTGTTATCCAGAGGACGACACTGCGGCGACAGCGGCGCGCATTCGGGAAACCACGCGCTCGCGCCCGGCGAGCTCGAGCGTTTCAAACAGTCCGGGACTTGTTGCACGGCCCGTGACCGCCACACGCGTCGCATGGATGAGCCGGGCGGGCTTGAGGCCCCGCGCCTCTGCCAGCGACCGCAGCGTCGCTTCGAGCCGCGGCGCCGCGAAGCTGTCCACCTGTTCGAAGAGCCGCGCCAGTTCCTCGAGCGGCTCGAGGATCTCAGGCTGGAGATGCTTGTCCACCGCAGCGCGGTCGTGGACGAAATCGTCGGTGAGCAGGGGACGCGCTTCATTGGCGAACTGATCGAGCTTGCGGATGCGCGGCTTGAACAACGCGATCAATGCGAGGAACCAGGCGCGTCGCGTCGATGAGAATGCGTCGGTCCACAAACCCTCAGCGCGAAGGAATGGCTCGACCCGCGCCGCCGCTTCCTCCGCCGGCAGGCGCTGAAGGAACTGCTGGTTGACCCAGTCCAGCTTCTCCGGATTGAACACGGCGTTGCCGCCGCTGATCCCTTCCAGTGCGAACTTCGAGATGAGCTCGTCGCGCGTCAACAGCTCCTGGTCACCGCCTGGAGACCAGCCGAGCAGCGCGAGAAAGTTCACCATCGCTTCCGGCAGGTAGCCGAGGCGCTGATACTCCATCACCGAGGTGGCGCCGTGACGCTTGCTGAGGCGCTTCTTGTCGGGGCCGAGGATCAGCGGTACGTGCGCGAAGGCCGGCGGCGTACTGCCGAACGCCTGATAGAGCAGCACCTGTTTCGGCGTGTTGGAGATGTGATCGTCACCGCGGATGACATGCGTCATCCGCATGTCGATGTCGTCGACGACGACAGAGAGGTGATAGGTAGGCTGCGCATCGGAACGCAGCACGACGAAGTCTTCGATGACGGCGTTCGGGAACGCGATTGGACCGTGCACGAGATCCGCGAAGGTGGTCGTCCCTTCGGGCACCCTGAAGCGGACCGCGCGCGGCGCACCCGCCGCTTCCCTCTTCGCGACCTCCTCAGCGGACAGTGCACAGCAGGTGCGGTCGTAGGTCCATCCGGCGCCAGTGGACTCGGCGGCTTCGCGCTTCTGCCGCAGCGATTCGCCCGTGCAGTAGCAGTAGTACGCGCGCCCGCCGGCCACGAGCTGCGCGGCGGCGGCCCTGTATTTCTCGAGTCTCTCCGACTGAAAGTACGGCGAGTGCGGCCCGCCGACGTCCGGCCCTTCGTCCCAGTCCAGACCGAGCCAGCGCATGCCGTCCACGATCCCCGAGACCATCTCCCAGGACGAACGCTCCGCATCGGTGTCTTCGATCCGCAGAACGAACGTGCCTCCCTGTCGCCGCGCGAACAGCCAGTTGAAGAGCGCCGTGCGCGCGCCGCCGATGTGAAGGTAGCCCGTGGGCGATGGGGCAAAACGTACCCGGATCATCCCTCAATGATAGTTCCGAGATTTCCCTGCGCGCTTCGTCCCTCTGCGCTCTCGACGCCTAGAAGACTTCGCCGAAAAAGCTCCAGAACGTCTCTCGCGTCTTCATCAACAGGGACCGCTGGCGCCAGGTGGTGAGGTCGAGCCGGCGCGAGACCTTGAGGTCCTGCTCCATGTCCTGCAGAAGACGGGACGCGAGGTCACGACTCGAGACGCCCACGTTCAGTTCGTCGTTGAGCTCGAGCGACCGGTTGTCGAAATTCGCCGATCCGAACATGCTCCAGATCCCGTCCACCACCAGCACCTTCGTATGCATCATCGTCGGCTCGTACTCGTCGATCTCGACGCCAAGTGAGAGCAACCGGTCGTAGTAGTAGCGGGAGGCGTACTTCACCGGCATCGCGTCGGTGATCTCCCCCTCGACGAGGAGCCGCACGCGCACGCCGCGCCGCACGGCATCTTCGAGGGACCAGAACGTCGATTCATCCGGAACGAAGTAAGGGCTGGTGACATCGACTGACCGCCGAGCGGATGCGATGGCGAGGAGATACAGCCGCTTGAGATCGTTACTCCCGCCTGTCGGGGAGCTGCGCACGAGGAACGAGGCGCCTTCGACACTCTTACCCGGAACATAATCGTCCAGCACCGGTGCCGTTACGCCCGCGGTCTCGATGAAGTTCTCGTAGAAGCCACCCTCGAGCAGGCGCGCGAGCGGGCCGCGTACTTCGATCTGCGTGTCGCGCCACTCCTTTTCGTTGCGGGCATTCCCCTTCCACTGATCGTCCACGCCCGCGCCGCCAGTGAAGCCGATCTCACCGTCGACGACGAGGATCTTGCGATGCGTGCGGTAGTTGACCTCCTCGAGTGCGTACCACGAGGGAGCGTTGAACAGCGCGACGATGCATCCCGCATCCCGGAGCCGCTTCAGATCCGTCTCGGACAGCGACTGCGCACCGACCGCGTCCAGCACGAGGTTGACCGTGACGCCGCGTCGCGCAGCCTCCTCGAACGCCCGCGTGAATTCCGCGGCGATCGAGGTCCCGGACTTGTAGATGTAGCTCTCGAAACTGATCCGGCGCTTCGCGCCGCGGATTGCGTCGAGCATCGCCGGAAAGATCTGATCGCCGTTGGTGTGGACGATGTACTTGTTGCCTTCGGTGAGGTCGGCGCCGACGAGGGCGGCGATGTAGGAGGAGTGCCGGGCATCTTCCGCGGAAACCGCGCTGCGGACGGTGAGCGTCTGCTGGTCCTGCGCCAGCATGAGTAGAACGGCGCCTACGATGATCACAATCAGCAGGATCTTGAAGGCGCGGCGTATGGGCTTGAAAAAGCGCACCGCTTGGCGGCTCTGCAATATTCATGTCAAGGCATCGATCAACCAGGCCCGCGCTGGATACGGCCGCGCTGGGCGGCATGTGACATGCTAGATTCTGCCGCGTGACCGCGCGCCGACTGATTTGCCTTCTCTTATTGAGTCTCACCGCTGCATGCGGTGGGTCGTCGGGTACTCCCACGGCGCCAACGCCGCCCGCGCCGACTCCGACTCCAACGCCACCCCCAACCCCCGTTCGCTGGACGCTTTCAGGAACCGTGCGCGACCGGGACGCGCAGACCGCGATTACCGGAGCTCGCGTGGCGATCGTCAACGGCGCGAACAGTGGACGAACGGCGGTGACCGACGCGCAGGGAACCTACCGGCTCGAAACACTGGATGGCGGTACGTTCAACCTCGAAGTCGGCGCCGAAGGGTTCAGCACCGACACACGGCCGATAAACCTCACGGGCGACCTCACGGTGGACGTCGGCCTGAGAAAAGCGGGCGGGCCGCCGCCGAACATTGTTGGAACAGCGGTCGACGGCGTAACCGACCAGAGGCTGCCGGGCGTCGTCGTGCGGATCACCGGCATTGGGGAGGTCGTGACGGGCAGCGATGGGTCATTTGAGCTCTCGACTTCGGATCCGGAACAGGTGCGCGCCGTCACGTTGTCTTCGGGTTCCACGGTCGATCGGCAGACGTACCTGCGTGCGCCGGGGCCGCCGGCCACACTTTCGCTGATGCCTCGATCGCTCGATCTCGCGGCCTTCGATCAGATGTTCCGCAGCGGTGGATCCCTGGCGCGCTGGACATCGGCACCGTCGCTCGTGATCCAGACACGCGTGCTGCAGTTCACCAACGTGAACGATCAGGAATACACGGCAACGGCGACTGTGATGTCTGATGCGGAAGCGAACGCGCTCGCGACCGATCTCGCATGGGCGCTGCCGCAGCTCACGGGCAACAACTTCGGATCCTTCGCCGGCCAGCAGCGTGAGACGGCCGCGCCCGGCGAACGTGTTCGGGTCACTCGCACGGGGCAGATCGTCGTGGCGCGCTATGTCGGCCTGCAGGCGGCAACCACGTTCTGGGGCTACGGCCGCTGGCAGATCTCAAATGGTGACGTGCGCGCCGGCATCGTGATGCTCGACGATGGTTTCGAGAATTCCGGCAGCCAGTTTCGCCGCAGCCTTCGCGCACACGAGCTCGGCCACTCGCTCGGCTACAATCACGTCACCGTCCGCGATTCCGTGATGAACTCCGCCGCAAGGCTCGAGCCGAACACGTTCGACAAAGACAGCGCGAGGCTCGCGTTTCTCAGACCTCCGCTGAACCGTTCGCCCGACAGCGATCCCGATACGTTCACGACCAACCTCCGCGCGTTTGTGGAAGGCATCTGGCACGGAGCGAAGTGATCTCGTGCCTCAACGTGTGATCCATCTCGTCGCGCTGCTACTGGTGCTCGCGCTCGCCCTCCCGGTGCAGGCCCAGCGCGGCGGACGGCGATTCGGGTTTGCAACGCCGCGAGGTGCCGCGTCGGTGCCGTACGACGGGGGACGCATCGTGATCGTGCGCCTGTGGTACCCGCACTATGCGGGGTGGTCGTACGACTATCCCGACATGGAACAGAACTTCACGATCATCCTGAAGGACATCACGTCGCTTCGCATGCATCCCGACAGCAGCAACATCCTGCGGATGGACGATCCCGAGCTCCTGAATTTTCCGATCGCGTACCTGTCGGAGCCTGGCTACTGGTATCCGAGCGACAGCGAAGCGCTCGGCCTGCGCGCGTACCTCGCGAAAGGCGGCTTTCTCATCGTCGACGACTTCCATTTCGAAGAGGAGTGGCGCGTGTTCGACGCGGCGATGCGGAAGGTGCTGCCGGAGGCGAAGATCGATCGCCTGCCGCTGTCGCATCCCGTCTTCAACAACTTCTTCGCGATCAACTCACTGGAGGTACCGTATCCGGGTCAACTCGGTGAGCGCGGTTTGATGGGGGAGTTCTACGGCATTCACGAAGAGAACGACCCATCGAAGCGATTGATGGTCGTCATCAACTACAACATGGACATCGGCGACTACATGGAGCATTCAGGGCGGGGGTGGTACGCGGTCGGCCCGACCAACGAAGCGTTCAAGTTCGGCGTGAACTACTTCATGTACGGGCTGACGCACTGAATTTTATCCGAGGGGCTTCGCCCCTCGGACTCCCCTA
Organism: Vicinamibacterales bacterium; assembly: GCA_035537955.1. GTDB lineage: Bacteria > Acidobacteriota > Vicinamibacteria > Vicinamibacterales > 2-12-FULL-66-21 > JACDCA01. The sequence continues at coordinate 9,554 of DATLLF010000088.1, forward strand.
CACGCTCTCTCGCGCGCCGCTGCGTCGGCGCGCGCCGTTCGCGTGGCTTCGTTCGCTGCGCTCACTCGCTTGCACTTCGGGGGAACTTCATCAGCTCGGCGGGCGCTTTAGATGGACTTTGCGCGAGTGGATGTGGATGGCGGTGAGGGAGGGATTCGAACCCTCGGTAGAGCTTTAAGGCCCTACAACGGTTTAGCAAACCGCCGCCTTCGGCCACTCGGCCACCTCACCGCAGACGTTCAAGTATACGAAATACATGCACTTAGGTGAAAGGCACTTATAGCAAAGCAACGGCGTTGAAAACCGCCGCCTTTGATATGTAAGTGATCCAGTGCGTGAGTGCTTTGCGGCGTCGCGCGCAGTCGCGGGTGTGCCTCGCGGCAGCGGGCGCAGTTCCGGGCACACTGCGCTCGATGCCGACGCGTTCCGGCGAGGATTCCGGGGAAAAAGAGCCGAAAGGCGGCGGTTTGTCAAACCGTCGCACTTGCCCAATTCCTGCGGGAAACTCGCAATCGTCGGTGACGATTCTGGGCACACTCGAGGAGAGGGGTCGAGAATCGTCACCGACGATTGCGAGTTCCCCGCAGGAATTGGGCAAGTGCGACGGCTTGAAAAACCGCCGCTTTTCGCTCTTTTTCCCCGGAATCCTCGCCGGAACGCGTCGGCATCGAGCGCAGTGTGCCCGGA
>DATLLF010000089.1:0-29200 GCA_035537955.1 Vicinamibacterales bacterium
GGGTACGCTGGTGATCGATCTGGCCGACGCGAAAGCAGGGCAGCTCGCATGGCGCGGAATGGGCGTGAAAGAAGTGGACACGCAGGCGAAACCCGAGAAGCGCGACAAGAGCATCGCCAGCGCCGTGAAGAAGATCTTCAAGAACTACCCGCCAAAAATGAAGTCCACGTAACTCGTCGTGACGAGGAAACGGAGAGATCGTGCGACGAACGCTGGCGACACTGGTCCTGCTCGTGCTCGGCAGTCTCGCGGGACACGGCCAGGCTGGCCGCGACCGCAGCGGCGAGGCGAAGTCGCTCAACCTCGCCGCCTACGCCGAGCTGTTGCGCAGCGATGTGCGGGCGCAGAAGATCGCGATCCTGACCGAGGTCATGGGATTCACCGAGGCCGAAGACGCGGCGTTCTGGCCGATCTACCGTGAGTACGACCTCGAGATGGCGAAGCTCGGCGACCAGCGCACCGCGCTCATCGCCGACTACGCCAGGGAGTACGCGACGCTGACCGACGCGACCGCCGACCGCCTCGCGAGCCGCGCCCTCGAACTCGAGGCGAGCCGGCAGGCGATGAAAGCCAAGTATTACGAGAAGGTGAAGACGGCGCTGTCTCCGCGCACCGCGATGAGGTTTCTGCAAGTCGAGCAACAGTTGCTGCTGCTGATCGATCTGCAGATCTCCGCCGCGTTGCCCATCGCGCCGCCGGTCACCGTCACGAGGAGATGAGCCGTGGGTCGTATGCGATGGGCGTTCGCTCTTCTACTTCTCGCGGCCGTGAGTCCGCTGCTCATGGCGACCGTCAGTCCGCCGACAGCGGACACCGTTCGCTTGCGGAGTGGCAAGGTCGTCGAGGGGCTCTTCATCGGCGGCGACAGCAAGAATGTTCGCATCCTGCTCGACAGCGGTCAGGTCTCCGAGATTCCGCTCAACCAGGCGATTGCACTGGAGTTCACACCGCGAGCGGCACCGAAACCTCCAGCGCCGGCTCCTCCCAAGCCCGCCGCACCCGCGGCCGCCCCCGTAAGAACAGTGACCGTCCCTGCCGGCACGATGCTCAACGTGCGTCTGACCGACGCCATAGACGTGGACAAGTCGTCAGCCGGGATGCTCTTCAAGTCTGTCGTGGATGATCCGGTCATGATCGGTGGGGCCATCGTCATCCCGCGTGGAGCGCACGCCACCGTGCAAGCGGTCCAGGTACAGCAGTCCGGCACGATGAAGGGCAGCGACAAGATCTCGCTGAAGCTGCACTCGTTCCGCTTCGGGGGAAACGTGTACGAAGTCGCCTCCGCATACGTCGAAGCGAAAGGTAAAGGCGAAGGCAAGCGCACCACTCGCAAGATCGGCGGCGGCGCCGGGCTCGGCGCCATCGTGGGCGGTATCGCTGGCGGCGGCGAAGGGGCCGCGATCGGTGCGGTTGTCGGCGGCGTGACCGGAGCTGCCGTCGCCAGCGCCGGCGAAGAACATCTGCAGCTCGCGCCCGAAACGCGTCTTCAGTTTCAGCTCACGTCAGCCGTCACGGTTCGTCAGTGATCCCTCCGGCGGAGCTCACGACGCCTTGGGCCGCGTGAGCCCCAGCTTGGCCATTCGGGTTTCGAGTGTGGTGGGGCGAAGCCCGAGACGATCCGCCGCGCCGTGCGTCCCGCGCACACGCCAGTTCGCCGTCTCCAGAACCTTGCGGATGTGGTCTCTCTGCACGTCGATCAGGCGCAGGCTGTGCGCACGTACTGTGTTCAACGGCGCCGGAATCGGGATGATGAGCCGAGGGCCGGTCGCGAGGATCATCGCGCGCTCGACGGCGTTGCGCAGCTCGCGGATATTGCCCGGCCACGAGTGGCGCTGCAGCGCCGCCATGTTGTCGGCGCGCACTTCGGCGATCTGTTTGCCGAACCTCGGTGAGAACTCCTCGATGAAGCGCCACACCAGCAGCGGGATGTCGTCCGCACGCTCACGCAGGGACGGCACGCGAATCGGAAACACGTTCAGCCGGTAGAACAGGTCGGCGCGGAAGCTGCCTTCCGCGATACGCTGCTCCAGGCCGCGGTTGGTCGCGGCGATGATCCGCGTGTCGATGCTGATCGACTTGGCGCTCCCGAGCCGCTCGATCTGCCGTTCTTCGAGCACACGGAGCAGTTTCACCTGCACGTCCAGCGGCAGCTCGCCGATCTCATCGAGAAAAATGGTCGATCGATCGGCCAGCTCGAAGCGCCCGACCTGGCGGTCGACGGCATCGGTATACGCCCCTTTTTCACGCCCGAACAGCTCGCTCTCGATCAGCGTTGCAGGAATGGCGGCTGAGTTGACGCAGACCATCGCCCGGCCGCGGCGCGCGCTCAGTTGATGGATGCGTGACGCGAACAGCTCTTTGCCGGTGCCGGTCTCGCCATGCAGCAGCACCGTCGAATCGGTGGCGGCGACACGCTCGACCTGTTCCAACGCACGCTTCAGGGCCGCACTGTGGCCAGCGATCGCGTCCGGCGCGCCGGGCCCGGACATCTCGTGGGCAGGGGAGTCTCGGGTGTAGACCGGAGCCAATGGGGGGGGCACCGACGGCTGCGTGTGCATGAATCTACGCTGTTCCTATGAGATCAGGCCGATATGGCCGAAGGCGTTCTAGGCAAGCCGGCTGCCATGCGCGAATCCTTCGAATGCACGTCAAGCCACTCACGAAAAGAAAATATGCACCTCGTGCCTCCGAAAGCTCGGAGGCGAGGTCCGAAAATCCGGAGAAGCTACGCCGCGCGGTAGCGGATCATGACGAGCCGTGTTGTCTGACTAAACCAAGCTTGCTCATCCGGGATTCCAGAGTCGTCGGGGCGAGACCGAGTCGGTCGGCAGCGCCGCCGGCGCCGCGGATGCGCCACGCGGTTGCGTCGAGCACGCGCCGTATGTGGTCACGTTCGATGTCTGCCAGCCTGCCGCTGACAGGACCAGAGACAGCGGTCGGTTCCGGGAGCGGGATTCTCAACGTCGTCCCCCGAGAGAGAATCATCGCGCGCTCGACGACGTTCCGCAGCTCGCGGATGTTGCCGGGCCAGGCGTAGAGCTGCAGCGCCGCCATGTCGTCCGCGGGGATCGAGTCGAATCGCCGGTGGAACGTGCCGGAGAACTGATCGACGAAATGCCACACCAGGACCGGGATGTCCTCGATGCGGTCGCGCAGCGGCGGCACCGAGATGGGAAACACATTCAACCGGTAGAACAGATCCTCGCGAAACGTGCCATCACTAATCCGCTGTTCCAGGTTCCTGTGTGTGGCGGCGATGATCCGCGCGTCGACGCGAACCGCTGCGGCGCTGCCGAGTCGCTCGAACTGTCGCTCCTCGATCACGCGCAGCAGCTTCACCTGGACGTCGAGCGGCAGATCGCCGATCTCGTCGAGAAACATCGTCGAATGATCGGCAACCTCGAAGCGGCCGATCTGGCGCGTCGATGCGCCGGTGAACGCGCCGCGCTCGCGTCCGAACAGCTCGCTCTCGATCAGCGTCGCAGGAATGGCGGCGCAGTTCACGCGCACCATCGCGCGAGTGCCGCGAGCGCTGAGCTCGTGGATCCGCGCCGCCAGGAATTCCTTGCCCGTACCGGTCTCGCCGAGCAGCAGAACCGTGGAATCGGTCCGCGCCACGTGATCGATCATCTGCAGCACTCGCTGGATAGCGGGACTTTGTACGGGTGTCGGTTCAGCCCCGCGAAGGTCCTTGACCTCGCGGCGCAGGTAGACGTTCTCGGCGTGAAGGTGATCGCGCGACTGTTCGGCGCGCTGGACCGCCCGCTTGTGTTCGGTCACCTCGACGCGCGAGCCCACATACCCTTCGAACCCGCCATCGACGCGGTGATTGGGCGCGCCCGCGTCGAGCACCCATCGCCATTCGCCGTCGTGGCGACGGAGCCGGTACTCCATCCTGAACGGCTGGCGCGCGTCGAAGCACGCGTCGTAGACGCGCATTAATTCGGCGCGATCGTCGGGGTGCACGTTTTCGAACCATCCGATACCGAGCTCGTGCTCGAGCGGGTGCCCGACGAACTGCAGCCATTGACGGTTCACCCATGTGCAGAGCTTGTCCGGACCGGTCATCCAGATCATCACCGGCGCGTTGTCGGCGAGCATGCGGAAGCGCACCTCGCTCGACTGCAGCGCATTGTCGGCATTCCGGCGCGCGAGCACGCCGCCGATGACGTGCGTGAAGTGCCCAAGCCGACCGAGCAGCTCCGGATTCCACGCACGAGTGTGGCGAGTGACCGCGAATGCGATTCCCCCCGCAACGCGCCCGCGCATCGACAGCGGAAACGCCACCCGGGACACCGTCCCGTACGAGCGCATGGTTCTCTGCTCGAGGGGATCCGGAATCTCGTCCGGCGATGAAAACGCCGCTACTTCGCCGCGCCGGATCTTCGCAACCGACCACGGAAACGCGTCCGTCGACAGGCTCCTCGGAGGTCCGGGCGGCGAGCCCGCACGGTCGGCAAAATGAGTCAGCAGGAAGTCGCATCCCGAATCGTCGAACTGGAAGAGCGTGCAGCGATCCAGGTCCAGTGTCTCGATCAGGAGATGCAGCGCGCGTTCGATCGCGTCATCGACGTCCTCTGGTGGCAGGTCCATGAAGCTCGCCGTGAGATCGCTGATCAGCCGCTCGAACCGAACCGACCGGTCGAGCGCCTCATGGAAGTCCCGTTCGACGCGCTCGCGCTCACTCACATCGATCAGTGCGGCCACGCCAATCGCGCCCGCTGCGGTGGTGACCCAGTTCACGCAGACACCCACCGGGATGAGCGAGCCGTCTTTCCGTCGCGCCATTTCGGCCCGACCCGGCTCCATGGCGTTCCGCGCATCGGGCGTCGCGCCGTCATGCGCATTCGGCGCACGCCTCAGAGATGGCCCGTCCGGCAAGACCATTTCGGCTGGCCGGCGCAGAAGTTCGTCCCGCGAGTACCCGAGGTACCGTACCAGTTGATCGTTGACCGCCCCGATCGTGCCGTCCGCGGCGATCACGAGAACGGGAATCGCGAGGCAGTCCATCACAGTCGTGAGCAGACGTTCTCCCCCGGGAACACCTGGCGTTACGGACGAGCCCCACAACCGGGCATCTTCGTCTGGGCTGATGAAAGGCACCGCGTCGAGTTTTAGCGCATTGAGGGCGGGAAGTCCAACGCAGGATTCATCGGTCCAGGGGACCTCCAGCATCCCGGAGCGCACCCATCCCGCCGGAGTATGCCGGAGGGCTCGGCGGTCGTCGGATGCTGCTGGACGCCGAACGGGTTCCAGTTCGCGCCTGCGGCCCGCGCCGGTCCGCATGGCACGGTGAGTGCTCCTGCCAGTTCATCGTTCATGCGTTTCGCGCTGTCCGGCGTTCCGTGTGACAGACGCGATGTTACCTGTGGCGGACGACATGATGCCGCGTAATTCAATCGAAGCGGAATCCGGCGCCAGGCGCTCGATTCCTCGACACGGCGTAGGCTTGTTGTTCCTCGCGTTGATGCTCGGGTTGCCAACCGAGGCCCGCGCCTCGTTGCTCTCGCCGGAGCTCGAAGACAAGCTCGCCACGTTTCTCGCACTGTTCGTGATCTTCGTCGTCCCGGTGGTGCTCATCGCACTCTTCTGGATGGTCCACATCCTCCCCGAGAAGATCGCGCACAAGCGCCACCATCCGCAATTCGAAGCGATCAGAACACTGTGTCTGCTCTCGCTCGTGTTCGGCGGGCTGCTGTGGCCGATCGCCTGGCTGTGGGCGTATTCGAAGCCGGTCATGTACAAGATGGCCTACGGCACCGACAAACATCCGGATGGACTCACCGGCGGCGAGGCATGGGATGAAGGGGCGGCCACGACCGCGACGCTCCGCCAGCGCGTCGCGCGTCTGGAAGAGCGCGTACCATCGAGTGAGCTCGATACCCTGCGCGCGGATCTCGACGCGCTCGAGGCCAGGTTCGCGCGCGAAGACGCGAGATAGCCATGGAAATCATCCTTCTCGGCATCTACTCCTTCTTTGTCTGGCTGATCTTCATCAAACTGAAGCTGCTGCCATGGACGACGCCGTGGAAGGTCGCCGTCGCGATCTTTCCGGTCGTGATGATCGCGGCGCTGCTGCTGCTGTTGAACATCTTCGCTCCGACGACGACCGACGTGCGCGTCGTCAACTACGTCGTGCCGATCGTGTCGCAGGTCCGTGGCCGCGTCATCGAGGTGCCGGTCGAGAACAACCGGCCGGTGAAGAAGAACGACGTGCTCTTCCGCATCGATCCAACCCCCTATCAGAACGAGGTGCGGTCGCTCGAAGCGCGGCTGGCGTCGGAGGAAGCCAAAGTCGGCGCCGATCGGACGCGGCTCACGGAAGTGCGGGCGCGTCTGGCCGACGCGGTCGCCAGCGGTCGGCAACTCGCCGAGCAGCTGAACGAAGCGACGGGCCAGGTGACGGTGCTCAACGCGTCGCTCGACCTCGCCCGCAAGCGCGTCGGACAGAACGCCGAGCTGGTGAAAGAGGGTGCCGGCAATCGCTTCGATCTCGAACAGGCCCAGACCACCGAAAAAGAATTGATGGCGCAGATCGGGGCGGCGCGCGCGGCCGAGCAGCAAGTCAAGGAAAAGCTCGGTGGTCAAGTCAACGGCGACCTCGCGAGCGTCGCGGAAGTGAAAGCGCAGATCTCGACGGCCGAGGCGCAGGTCAGGGTCTCACAGGCGGAGGTCGAGAACACCCGCGCGCAGCTCGAAAACGCACGATGGGATCTCGCGCAAACGACGGTCGTCGCCCCCGGCGACGGGACGATGGTGAACGTCATGCTGCGGCCCGGCTACTTCGTCGCGGGTATGCCGTTCAACGAGGTGATGACCTACGTCGACCGTGAGTACCAGATTTTCGCGCTGTTCAATCAGAACGAGTTGCACCAGGTCGAGCCGGGCAACGAGGTGGAGATCACCCTCGACACCTATCCCGGCAAGATCATCAAGGCCCACGTGGACTCGGTGATCTGGGCGCAGGCGCAGGGGCAGCTCGACGCCTCCGGCGATCTGCCGCGGACGACGTTTGTTGCCCCGCCCGGACGATTTCCCGTCAAGCTCGTGGTCGCTGAAGAGTCCAAAGCACTGTTCCTCGCAGCCGGGGCGCGCGGCTCGGCGGCGATATACACCGAGCATCTGTCGATGGTGCACATCATCCGCAAAGTATTACTGCGGGTGTCGTCGTATCTCGACTACGTGATCATCAAACACAGCATCAGTCTGCATTGACGGCGGTAATGGACTCCTGCGCAGCTGCTCATCGCCCACGCTACGGCCAGCGCCGTTTCGCACGTCTCGCCATCGCCATCGCGGCCGTTGCGATCGCCACGTCTTGCATCCGCCTGAAGAATCCTCCTGACGTCGTCGCGCTGAAGAACGAAGCGATGCCGACCGTGGGCGTACCGGCGCAGTGGACGGCCGGCGGTGCGGCGGCCGGGACAGTGTTCGATAACTGGCTGGCCGAATTCCGGGACGACCAGTTGAATGCGATCGTGGGCGAAGCCATCGCGCACAATGCGAACCTGCAGGTGGCCGCCGCTCGCGTGGAGCAGGCGCGTCTCTACGCCAAGCTTGCCGGCGCCAAACTCTGGCCGTCCGTGGACCTGCTCGCCAAAGGCGGCGGCGAGCTCTCAGGCGATCAGTCGGGAATACAAGGAGGCGTGCTCATCGCGAACTGGGAAATTGATCTCTGGGGGCGCGTGCGCTACGGCCGTGCCGCGGCTGCGGCCGATGCCGCATCGGTGGCTGCGGACTTCGTATACGCGCGTGAGTCGATCGCCGCCCAGGTTGCGAAAACGTGGTTCCTCGCCACCGAGGCGGGGCTGCAGGCCGACATCACGCGGCGCACCATCCAGGACAGTGAAGCGCTGGTACGGCTCGCGCAAACGCGCGTGACGGTCGGCGCCGGCAATGAAGAAGATGTCTACGTCGCGCGGGCGTCGGTCGGAACGTACCGCGATGCATTACGCCAGATCGAGCTGTCCCAGGAACAGGCACGCCGAGCGATCGAAATCCTCGTCGGCCGTTATCCAGCGGGAACGACGGCCGTCAGTCCGCAGTTGCCGCCACAGCCCGACGCGGTGCCCGCCGGGCTGCCGTCCGAGCTTCTCGAACGACGTCCCGACGTCATCGCTGCGGAGCGACGCGTGGCCGCGGCGTTCAACCGCATTCACGAGGCTAAGGCGGCGCGGCTGCCGTCGATCTCGCTGACCGCCGGCCTGAGCTCGATTTCGAGCCAACTGTTCGTGCTCCAGGACCGCGACAACCCGTCGTGGAACGCTGGCGGAAGCCTGCTGATGCCGATCTTCAGGGGCGGCGCCCTCAAGACGCAGGTCGAGATCCGGACGGCAGAGCAGAAGCAGGCGGTCGCGGCCTACGCCGAAGTCGGGCTGCGGGCATTCAGTGAGGTGGAGGCTGCCCTGTCAGCGGAGATCGCGGCACGCGAACGCGAAGCAATCCTCACCGAAACGCTGGCCGACACCCAGCGGGCGCTCGACGTCGTCCGCACGCAGTTCAAGATTGGCAGCACCGATCTGCGGTTCGTGACGCAGCGACAGCTGGCGCTGGAGGCGACCCAGTCGGCGCTGCTGCGCGTGCGGGCCGAGCAGCGCGTCCAGCGAGTCAATCTCCACCTCGCGCTCGGCGGCAGCTTCACCGTCCCCAAGCCACAGCCCTGAAGGACGTCGTTCTTGCCGCACGGTCGGCAAAATACGTCACCACAGAGAGACCAGAGTTCCACGGAGAAACGGCTTTCCTTTCAGAAAACAAGAGTCTCTGTGGATCTCTGTCTCTCGTGGTTAAGCCGTGAGACTGTAGCCGCGAACCCGCATCGGGGTCAGATCAGGGGTCCCTTCAGAAGATCACCACCTGCCACCCGACGGTGATCGTCGTGAAGTCGGCGCCGAGCCGCGTCGCGGCACCGTCGCTGTACGCGAGCTTCACTGACTGACGCGTACCGATTGGCACCGCGAGAGTGCCGCCGAGACGCGTGTTGCGGAAGGGATCCGACGTGACCGCGCCCTCGACGGTCGACTGTCCGCCACCATACCAGGTCACATCGCCCGCCAGCCACGCTCGCCGGAAGAACGTATAGCTGACGTGTGCCTGCAGTGCGACGACCGTGTCCTGCTGGCGAAAGGCATGGCCGGGATAGTAGCGGTCGTTGTCGGTGAAGACCCACAACGCCGCGTAGGTGTCGAAGGTCCAGCGCTGGACGGGGATCGACACGCCCACCTCTGGCTTGAACGACCAGCGGTTCGACCCAAGATTGATCAACTTCGTGGGGTCGTACTGACCTATGGGCGGCACGACGGTGAGGCTGGCCCCCACGATCGTGCGGCGCGGCGCGCGCGCGAAGTCGGCGGGCGTCATCGGCTTCGAACCCGCAAGGATCATCGACAGCTTCACGCGCGGATCTGCGAGGCCACGCCGGGACGTCTCCCGGCGGTCCTCGCCGATCTGTCCCCTCGCTGTTGCCCACGTGATCGGCACGAAGCCCAGGACGAGCGCGGATTTCCCGAGGAGCGCGAACGAATGGCCGATCCCCAGGCCGAAGACGCCGAGCTCGGCCTCGACATCGGTGAGCGGCACGGACGGATCGGTGAAGACGCCGCCGGCGGAACGCGTCGCGGTCAAGGCGATGAACGTCGTGCGCGTGGGTGAAGGTGAGTAGGCGCGGGGCTCCAACTCCTGCGCGGCGATGGAGCCCGTGTTCAACAGGAGCGCAATGATGACGGCGCCGATTCCCGGTATCGATCCGCGAATCGATCGATGTGTGGCACCCATGACGCCCGGCTCCTGAGCAGGAGTGTGGCTACTTGATTTTCCTGGTCACGGTCACCAGTTGGATCGGCTTCTCGGCATAGTCCTCCACGCGAACGCCGCCTTCGGTGCCCGGTTTCACACGAGCCGCGGCGGTCATCTGCCCCCTGCCGAGGCCGGCGCTGTCGATTTCGATTTCGATGACGGCGACTTCGAAGCCTTCCCGGGGCTTCGCGTCAGCGCGGCCACCGCCGACAAAGAAGATCGGCTGATCGGTGACCACGACGATCTGTCTCGTGTTCTTGCCGGTCTCGCGTTCGCGCGCCCACCGAATCGCCCATTTACGGTCGGCGAACGACACCGTGCCGACTTCCGGCGCTTTGCGCAACGCGGCCACGAAACCCGGATACCCTCCAGTCTTCAGTGCCGCTTCGACGGCCGTGCGATCGGCCTCCGGCGTGTAGCGGCGAATGTCGACTTGAATCGTCGCGGCTGCGGCGCCTCCCTGCGCGCCGACGGCCTGGACGTTGGCCGTGAACGTTTCAGGCGCACCCGTTTGCTGGCTGGCCGCGCCAGACGCGAGGGATAAGGTGAGCAGCACCGGGAGAACAGCAAAGACGCGGGCAGACATGCGTAGCTCCTTGAAGGATCACAACGGCGACGCGCTGAGCGGCGTCGCCGCCGATCCAGCACGTGTCATTCCACATCGGCCGTCGGTGGACCGACGTCCGGCACGCGTCAATCAGGTGAGCAGGTTGCGGGCTCCGGGGGACGCAACGCGACGCACGGCCGGGACGACTGGACCTCCAGTTTCGGCAGAACCTCCGGTATTCCGGAGGCAAGATCACCATTCCGGGCTGGCGTCTTCAGCGAGGCGGCCGCGAAGGTGTCGGCGCGATGGTCGACGATCCGCTGTCGATGTACATCGTCTGCGAGGGAAACGCGAACGATGTACCTGCCCGGTTCACGATCCCGGCGATGGCGGAGAGGAGCCGTTCCTGGAGCTCGAGGAAGTGGTTCCAGTCGCTTGCGAAGAAGTAGGCGGAAACCTCGATGTCGAGTGAGAAGGTTCCCAGGCGGACGAAGCGGACCCGCACCGACTCGAGATCCACCCGCGGCTGGTCGCAGAGCAGGTGCCGGACGTCGTCGAGGACGCGTTGAAGTTGTTCGGGAGTGGTTTCGAAGCGGAGCCCGAGGAGCGGATGGAACCAGAACTTGTCGCGCGCTGATAGCGTCTCCAGACTCGCATTGGCGATCTGACTGTTCGGCACGCTGACGAGGGTACGGTCCAGCGTTCGGATGCGCGTCGAGCGAAGGCCTATGTGGTCCACCGTGCCGGTGACGTCGCCCATCTTCAGGAAGTCGCCGACGCGCACGGCCTTGTCGAAGATCAGCGACGCCCCGGCGATGACGTTCTCGAGCGTTTTCTGCGCGGCGAGGGCGACCGCGATACCGCCCACGCCGAGGCCGGCGAGTGCGGGCGTCGCGTCGACGCCGAAATGGCGCAGCGTCAGGAGGATCGTGCCGAACACGATGACCACGTCTATCCCGCGCCGCAGCAGCCGGAGCAGCGAGGCGGCGGCGACGGACTGCGAAGCAACGATCCGCCGCACGAGATTCCGTTCGAGCAGCGCGTTGGCGAGGATGAGCAGCCAGGCGACCGTCACGCTCGTCAGCAGACTCGCCAGGAACGACCACAGCTGGCGAATGGCGAGCGATAGCGGCAGTGTCGCCACGAAGCCGCTGGCCACGACGGTCACCAGAAGCAGTCGCGCGGGGAAGGGCAGGACGTTCGCGCCGATCACGTTCGACGTCGGCAACGCGCGGCGCAACAGCCTCGTGAGCATGCGGTTCAGCAGCACCGTCGTCAGGTACATCGCCGGAAGGCCGAGCAGCACTACGAAGATGTCGACGAGGCGCAGATCGCCGAGCCGCGTGTTGATCAGGAACGACGGAAGCAGACGGTCCCTGGTGCTGATGACGATCTCGCCATGCAGCGCCGGCACCGCCTCGAGCGTGTCGCGTGAAAACAGCCAGATCGGCGGCGAATCGCCGCGCGTCACGCGCTCGAGGACGATGTCCTGCGTCCGCCGCCCCTCGATGGTGCCGACGATCTCCCGGTTCGGTGTCAACGAAGTACCGGATCCCTCCGGCGCGTCGCTGATGCGCATCAGCCCCGCCGGCAGCCGCGCATCGAGCACCTCGAACAACTGACGCGCCAGCGTCTCGGCGTCCGTCCCCCGCGCGTTCAGGTATTGCGCGGCCCTTTCGATGTTCCCTTTGCGGGCCGCCTCGATGAAGCCGGTCACGGTGCCACGAGGGGTATGCCGGCCGAGCGGATCGCTGGCAGGTTCGGGCTTCGAAGGTTGCGCCGCCGGCGCCGCAGGCGAGTTGGACCGCGGCACCTGCGCCGCGCTCACAGACACGCCCAGCGTGAGCGCGATGACCTGCATCAGGCAAATTGCGAATCCGGCCGAAGACATCGGCTGGATTCGTGCGAACTGCATGCCGCTGACCGATGCTGATTCTCGCGGCCGGGCGGGCGGCTTTGAACCGACTGCCGACTCAGCGCGTCTGGCCCCGCAGGCCGGAGGGCATCCGAGATGCCGGGCGATTCTGCCCCCGAAAATGGCAGCCGGCCACCCGGTCCCCATGAAATGCGCAGGAATTCGCGTCATGCGGTTCGTCAGTCCTGGCAATTATGGATGGCAACAAGACTGCACTGTCCCGATTGCTACGCGTCGCGCGTCGCGCGTCGCCGTTCGGGGGGCCGCGTAGTCGCGTGATCAAACGGGAGCCGACATGATCCGGGGAATCCGACCTGCGCTGTTCCTCGCGGCGATCGCTCTCGTACCGTCAACCCTCCGGGCGCAGGAAGGCGCCGACAAATCACCGCAGAACGCCAACGACCAGGGCAGCGGTGAACAGACGCGATCGACTGGATTGCCTCCGCGAATCAAGTGGACGGGCAACCTCGACGCGGGGTGGGGCACCTTCGGATTCGCCAACTCTCTTTTTATCAATCCAAGGGAGCCCGGCGTCGAAGAAAACCTGAGCGATCAGTGGTTCGAGGGCTACGTGAAGGCGGCGCTCTCGGCGGTCTACGCGCTCGATTCGTCGGGTGCCCTTTACGGAAAGGCCAGCGTCGTCGGCGAACGGACATACGGATCCGTGCCGGCGCAGTTCGGGCATGACGTGTCCTCGTTCGGGCCCGAGGATCTTTATCTCGGGTGGCGATCGGGGAACTCGCTCCCGGGGCTCGGCGACAACGTCGTCGACGTCACGATCGGACGCAGCCAGTACCAGCTGGGGCACGGCTTCCTGCTGTACGACGGCGCGGCCGAAGGCGGCAGCCGCGGCGGCTATTGGACGAATGCTCGGAAGGCGTTCCAATTCGCCGCGATTGGCAGGCTGAGGCCGGGCGCCCACACGATGGAGACCTTCTACCTGGATAAGGACGAACTGGAGGAGCACGACACCGGTACCAGGCTGTGGGGCGCCAACTACGAATACCGCTTCGGATCGCAGACGACCGTCGGCGCTACCTACCTGAGGCTGTTCGCTGATGCCGACCTCAATCCGGACCGCGACGGCCTCAACGTTTTCAACATTCGCACGTATACCGCGCCGTTGGCAAAGACGCCGCAGTTGTCATTCGAGTTCGAGTACGCGTCGGAGCGCAACGGCGACGCACTCGAGTCGAACGCTTGGACGCTCCAGGCGGCGTACGAGCTCACGAGACTGACGTGGAAGCCCACACTCACGTATCGCTACGCCTTCTTCGAAGGTGACAATGCATCCACGACGGCGAACGAGAACTTCGATCCGCTGCTGCCCGGGTTCTCCGACTGGGGCACGTGGTGGCAGGGGGAGATCGCCGGCGAGTACTTCCTGTCGAACTCCAACCTGAAGTCGCATTTGGTACGCGTGCACGTCACGCCGCTCGAGAGCCTGAGCGGAGGGTTGCTGTTCTTCGATTTCTTGCTCGACGATCCTCAGGCGGCCGGACCGGAGGTCACGGCCAGTGACGTCGCTTTCGAGATCGACGCCTACGCGGAGTGGGAACTCAATGGCAACTTCACTCTCAGCTTCATCGGCGCGTTCGCCGATCCAGGGAAAGCCGTGCAGCAGTCGTCGGGACGGACGAAGAACTTTTCCTACGGCATGGCGTACGTCGCCTACAGCTTCTGACGGGATCGCGCTCGTGCTCACTTCGTCCATTGCGTCATTAAGGAAATTGAGATGAGACCTCAGATGCCCATGCGCATGGTCGTGTCTCGCACGGTGGCCGCGCTGGGTGTTCACAGCGAAGTGGGCAGGCTGCGCACCGTGCTGGTCTGCAGGCCCGGGCTTGCGCACCAGCGCCTCACGCCTGGGAACCGCGCCGAACTCCTCTTCGACGACGTGCTGTGTGTGCACGACGCGAAGAATGACCACTACGACTTCGTACTGAAGATGCGCGAACGCGGTATCGAAGTGCTCGAGCTCCACGACATGCTCGCCGACGTGCTCAAGGATCCTGCCGGCCGGCGCTGGGTGCTGGATCGGCGGCTGACCCCGAACGACATCGGGCTCGGGATGGAGAGCGTGCTGCGGCCGTGGCTCGAGGAGATCTCGCCGGTGTCCCTTGCCGAACACCTCATCGGCGGCATCGCCGTCACCGATGTGCCTCGGAGCGAGATGTCGACGATGCTGGCCGAGGCGTATGGCGGCACGGACTTCATCATTCCGCCACTGCCGAACACGCTGTTTCAGCGCGACCCGTCCTGCTGGATCTACAACGGCGTGACCTGCAACCCGATGTACTGGCAGGTGCGCAAGCCGGAAGCGCTGGTACAGCGTGCCGTCTACAAGTTCCACCCGCGCTTCAAAGGTGCAGGCTTCAGCATCTGGTGGGGCGATTCCGACGCGTCGTTCGGCGCTGCCACCCTCGAAGGCCGCGATGTCATGCCGATCGGCAACGGTGTCGTTCTCGTCGGCATAGGCGAGCGCACCACACGGCAGGGCATGTTCCAGCTCGCGGCGCAGCTGTTCAAACACGACGGCGCCACACGCGTCATCGGTTGCCTGATGCCAAGGACCCGCGGCGCCATGCCGCTCGATACCGTGCTCAGCTTCTGCGACCGCGATGTCTGCACTGCGTCCCGCGAGGTCGCCGACCAGGTCCGCTGCTACAGCGCGCGTCCGGACGGTTACGGCGGCGTCGAGGTCCACGCCGACAAGGGGCATCTCTTCGAGGTGGGGAGACGTGCGCTCGGGTTGAAGGAGCTGCGCATCGTCGAAACGGGCAGCAACAGCTGGGCGGCCCACCGGGAACAGTGGGACGACGGCAACAACGTCGTGGCGCTCGAGCCCGGTGTGATCGTCGGGTCCGATCGCAACACGCACACGAATGCGCTGCTGCGCAAGGCCGGCGTCGAGGTGATCACGGTACGCGGCGCCGAGCTTGGCCGAGGGCGGGGCGGCGGCCACTGCATGACATGTCCCATCGCCAGAGATCCGGTGAATTGAACTCGTCGACGATTGAAGATGAATCGGACTAACTGACGACTCGCGCGCGGCACGGGCATGTTCACCGCTGCGAGACGAGAATCTCGGTGACGGTTCGTATCCGGTTTTCGTGCCCGTACCGGCAGCCAAACACGACTGCATTCACCCTCCCAGCGCGATGGCGAGTCCGACGAGGACCAATCCGAGCAGCACCATGCTCGACCCGGTGCGCAGCGGACGGTGCCCACTGTACCGTCCGAGCCGATAGCCGAGACAAAACAGCATCACGATGGCAATCAGGTTCGACGCCCGCAGCGCGAGCTGTGCTTCGCGCAACACCAGGAACGGGACGACGACGGGGAACGTCGATACCGCAACGATGAGAAAGACGCCGAGGGCGCCGATCCAGTCCTCGCGCCTGAGCGAGGCCCGGGCTGGAAGATCCTGCGTTCGCATCAGTCGGAGCCGCAGGTTCTCGATCTCGTCGGCGGTCAGCGCCGATCCCACCAGCGGCGGCAGCGCGTCCACGATCAGTCGATGCGCGAGCTGCGGCTCCGGCGCTTCGTGAACGGCCCGGAGCATGAGCAACCCGCGGCCGCGCTCGGTCAGCGACGTCATCAGGAACATGACCGCGTCGACAAGACCCCAGGCGATATTGCAGCCGATCATGCCGATGAGCAGCGTGCGGATCTCCTCGCGTCCGGCGGTCGCAGCGCCAAGCGTTCCTGTGAACGTCAGCGCCATGATCAGGCCGAACAACGCCTCCGAGGTCCGTGCGATCGGATCGAGGACCCGATCGCGCTGGCGGGTCGACGTGTGCTTGGCCGCCGGCGCGGCGGCCGCGAGACTCACGGACCTCCGACGCTGGCCTCAGCGCGTTCGTCCAAGACCGCACCCTTGCTCGGTGTGAGGATCGGCATCATCTGGCAGGCGTCCACGATGCGTCCGGGTCGTAGACCGACACCGCGCGGGCGATGGCATCGGTATCGGGGCCAAGATCCTTCTGACGGACGACGCCGTCGACGGCAACGATGAATGTCATCACGCCGGTGAAGTCATACTGCGCGGGCCACGCGACGAGCGCGAACCCACCCGTCATTTCACCGTTGGCGATGTAGTTCTTCGCGCCTCCGGGCGCTGATGCGCCCTGCGCGGTCAGGATGCGGAAGTAGTAGCCGTGAAACGGCGCCAGTTTGCCGCGATCTTCACTGACGATGCGGCGCAGATCTGCGCCGGCAAGACGATCGCCCAGCGGACTGCGCCGTCCGCCTCGCGTCGCGGGCCAGTAGAGACCGTTCTCCCTCCCGGGGTCGCTGCGCAACACCATGGCGTAGACCCCGGAGGGCTTGCCATCGTGCGCATCGCGCGCATAGAGGTGCTGAGCGAGCACGTAGGTCTCGCACGTATCGATGACCGACAGCTCGTTGCGGCCGATGCGGCGGGCGACGACTTCTTCCCGCCCCGCCGGCGTGTCGAATCGCCATCCACTGGCCTCTCTGATCAGCGGAACCGGGAACGGCCATTCCTCGTTGCCGACGACGAGCGTCTTGCTGGTGCCTTCACGATCTACGAGCCGCCACCCCTCCGCGGCGGCCGCCGTAAAAACCTCTCGCGCTCGGCGCGCGCTGGCCGGATCCGAGGTATCGATCAGCTCTTTCCCTTCAGGTCCGAAGATCTCGAGGATGCCATCGATCTTCTCGGTCGACGCCGCCTTGATCAGCGCCTGCACCGCGTCCTCGGGCGTTGCGAACGTGTGATACGACGCAGCGGATGGTTTGCGGCACGAAGACACGATCGCGAGAGCCACGCACAGCAGCGCTGTCGCCGTGAGGCGCGCCAGAACTGGCAGGGAACGGGCGATAGCAGAGGGGATATTCAATCGCATCTCGTTGTCCTGTCAGCGGCGGCGGCCGCCGGAGCTGCGCGAGCTGCTGCTGCGGCTGCGTTGACCGCGCTCGCTCGCGGCCTTTGTCGACTTGCCGCTGGAATAGTTCGAGAACGCATCCGAACGCGTCCCGCTCCGTTCGCCCGTCGGGCGCTCGGTACCGCTGTACCCGCGGGACTCCGGCGTCACCCGCGTTGTGGCCGCCCCTTCAGGTCGCGAACGCGTGGTACCCGTTCCGGTTGCCGCGGGAGCGTTCGCATCGGAGCGCCGCTGCTGCGCGGTGCCCTGCGCGTCCGCCCGGTTCTGCTGCGCGGTATTGGCGCGTTCGCTCCGCTGCTGCTGCGCATTGTTGGCACGCTCGGTCCGCTGTTCCTGGGCATTCTTGGCCACATCGCCGCGCTCCTCGACGATGTCCTCGCGGTGATCCATCCAGTCCTCGCGCGCATCCTCGCGGTGATCCGCCCAGTCATCCCACGCGTCGTTGTACATGTAGGCACCGCGGCCCCATCCGTACGGGCCGTAGTAGTTGTCGTTGTCGAACGCCGCGCCGATCGCGATCCCCGCGGTGAACCCGATCAGCCCCGCCGCGACCGCGTCCGAGCTGCTGCCGCTTTGCTGCACCACGACGGTAGACGTTGGCTGCGTGTAGACGACCTGCGGGTTGTATTGCGGTACGTACACCACCTGGGGGTTGGCCGGTTCGATCACGATCACCTGCTGACCCGATGATGTGGTCTTCGTTTCGACGTCCTGCTGCGGCGTGTCCTTGAGCGTGCCCGCCTTCTGCGCCTGGGCGCGGAGCCGCTGAATGCTGCCGAAGACCGCGCTGCGATCCGCGGCGAACGCCTGGCCGAGCTGCGTCGTCCAGTCAAGCTGCTGCGCCATCCTGCCCACGACATCAGGAAACAGGACCAGTGCAACGAAACTCGCGTCGAATCCGGAGCTGGCCGCGGCCTCCTGCAGGGCCGAGCCTTTCTCGTTCTGATGGCTCGCGAGCCACTCGTTCAGCGCGGCAACCTTGCCGGGATTGGACGCACAGAGAAGCATCTGCGCGAGGAGCTGATCGGGATAGAGCGCGATCGGCGCGAGCAGCCGGTCGAGTGCTTCGGCGTTCGGTGGCGGTTTCGTAGCCTTGGCCGACGCCGGCGCCTGCGTCGCTTGCGCAGCGGCGGACATGATGGCCGTCAGGGCCGATGGACTGCCTGCGACGAGCAACATCGCGCTGATGACGGTGAGCAGCTTACGCATGATTCAACCCCGGCTGGCGCCCGAACCGCCGGCAGTCAGCCGGGCAGCGAGCAGAACGAGCGAGCGCGCTGACACCGTGCAGCGCTGGTTCACAACCAGGGGCGCGCCCGCCAGTGTTTGGATGTCGTCGGGTGACGCAGCCGCTGTGTCGATGCACTTTCGCCACGACAACGGTTCACCGGCTTCGGTCGGCAGAAGCTCGAACGACAGCGGCTCCCAGTACGCGTTCATCATGCAGTGGAAGAGGAATCGCCCATTGGAAGTGCGCAGCGTGAAGGCGACCGAGTGCGATTGGTCCCCCCAGTCGGGTCGGCCGAGGTCGACCCCGTGCCATTCGATCTCGGTACGATGGAGCAGCTCGTTCAGCGTCAGGCTGTCAGTCTCCTCCATGTCCAGCCGGCGCCGGAACGCGGTGAGCGCCTTGAAGAACCGGTGCACGTCGGCGTGGCGGTCGACCAGAGACCAGTCGAACCAGCTGATCTCGTTGTTCTGGCAGTACGCATTGTTGTTGCCCCGCTGCGTCTGCCGGACCTCGTCGCCCATCAGCACCATCGGCGTGCCGGCGGAGAGCATCAGCATGGCAAGGAAGTTCTTGACCTGCCGGTTGCGCAGCGCCTCGATCTCCGGATTCTCCGTCGGTCCTTCGACGCCGCAGTTCCAGCTGGCGTTGTCGTTCGAGCCGTCGCGGTTGTTCTCGCCGTTCGCCTCGTTGTGCTTGCTGTTGTACGAGACGACATCGTTCAGCGTGAACCCGTCGTGGCACGCGACAAAGTTGATGCTCTGCTCGGCCTCGCGGTTCTCGTGGCCGTACAGGTCGGGGCTGGCGAGGAAGCGCTTGGTGAGCGCGGGCACCGTGCGGTCGTCTCCCTTCCAGAACCGCCGTACGTCGTCGCGGAATCGTCCGTTCCACTCCTGCCAGGTATCGCCGATGAAGCTGCCCACCTGGTACAACCCGGCGGCGTCCCACGCTTCCGCGATCAGTTTGGCCCCGGCGAGCGCCGGATCGGACTCGATGTCCCAGAGTACCGGCGGGTTCGGCACCGGGTGGCCGGTGTCGTCGCGGGTGAGGATCGACGCCAGGTCGAAGCGGAACCCATCGACGTGCATCTCCGTCACCCAGTAGCGCAGGCTGTCGACGATCATCCGGCGCACAACGGCATGGTTTGCGTTGAGCGTGTTGCCGCAACCCGTGAAGTCGGCGAAGCACGACTTGTCGGACTCGAGAGTGTAGTAAACCTCGTTGGCGAACCCTCTATAGCAGAAGGTGGGTCCGTCTGCGCCTCCCTCCCCGGTGTGATTGAAGACGACGTCGAGAATGACTTCGATGCCCGCGCTGTGCAGCGCCTTGACCATGTCGCGAAATTCGTCGATCGTGCCGAGCGGATCGCGTACCGAACTGTAGCCGTGGTGTGGCGCGAAGAAAGACACCGGCTGGTATCCCCAGTAGTTCACGCCGTTCGGTGCCGACTGTGGATCGAACTGGTGGATCGGCAACAACTCCACGGCGGTTATCCCGAGGTTCTCGAGATACGGAACCTTCTCGATCAGGCCGGCGTACGTCCCTCGCTTCACCGGCGCGACGCCCGAGTTCGGATGGCGGGTGAAACCCCCGACGTGCATCTCATAGATCATCGTCTCGCCGAACGGCCGTTCCAGAGGACGATCGCCTTCCCAGTCATACAGCCGCGGGTTGGCGACGACGCTCTTCATCGCAGTGGCCACGGTGTCGCCCGGTAAGCTGGCGGCGCGCCGGTCGTACGTCTCCGGCACGGCGACTGCGAGGCCGTAGGGATCGAGCAGCACCTTTCCGGCGTCGAACCGCAATCCTCGCTGCGGCGCGAACGGACCGTGTACTCGATAGGCGTAGACCTGCCCGGCTCCCAGGTCGGGCACAAAGACGTGCCAGTAGTGATAGGTCCGGTGATCGCAGCCGACCACGCGCGATGGCTGCTGCGCTCGAGCGTCGTCGAACAGGAGCAGATCGACGGCGGTGGCGTGCTTCGAGTACACGCTGAAGTTGACGCCGCCGGCAACGACCGCAGCGCCGAGCGGCGCGCTGGCTCCGGAGCTTTGATTCGACATCTTCACGGGTCAGTCCTCCCCGTGCGACTTGCCGTTCGCTTTGCCATTGGCCTTGCCATTCGACTTGCCATTCGACTTGCCGTAGTAGTCCTCTACGAAACGTCGTCGTGCGATCGACTTCATGTCGTCGTAAGCGCCTTTCGTCGAACGTTTCGGCAGCTTGACTTTCTCGTGCGGCAGCTTCTTGTGAGGGATCTCACGGAGCAAATGGCGGATGGCGTTGAGTCGCGCTGCCTTCTTGTCATCGGAGGGCACCACGTACCACGGCGCGAAACTGGTATCCGTGCTCTCGAGCATCTGATCGCGGGCGCGCGAGTAGTCGTACCAGCGCTCACGCGAAGGAAGGTCCATGGGGCTGAGCTTCCACTGCCGCACGGGGTCGTTGACGCGTGCTTCGAACCGGCGCTGCTGCTCCTCGTTGCTCACCTCGAGCCACAGCTTGATGAGGATGACGCCGCCGTCGACGATGAACTTCTCGATCTGCGGGCACAACTCGAGGAAACGCCGATGCTCCTTATTCGAGCAGAATCCCATGACGTGCTCGACGCCACCGCGGTTGTACCAGCTTCGATCGAAGATGACGACTTCACCGGCGGCAGGAAAGTGCTGCAGGTAACGCTGCATGTAGACCTGCGATTTCTCGCGGTCGGAAGGGGCTGGCAGCGCGGCCACCCGGAACACGCGCGGGCTCAGCCGCTCGGTAAGCGCCCGGATGGTTCCCCCCTTTCCGGCGCCGTCACGCCCCTCGAAGACGATCACGACCCGGAGTCCTTTCTCCTTGATCCAGGCCTGCGCCCGTGCCAACTGGACCTGCAGCTTGCCCAGTTCCTTCTCGTATCGGGCTCGTTTCATCGATTTGGCTCTGACGATGGTCGCGGCCGGGGGAAAGGCGTGGAGAAAGGCGGGGGGTCGGTCGCGGTCTCGCGGAGTTCCAATACGTAGTCGAGACCACGAGTTTTGTTGACGAAGTCGAACTGCACCTGGGCGTCAGCGGCTGCCTCGACGACCGCCAGCAGCAGCGTGAATCGGTCCGACTGCACGCGACGGCGGAGGTCGTCTTCCGTCGCCCAGTCTTCGCAGTAGCGCACCGACGCGTCCGCGCCCAGCCAGGCGCCGCACCCGAGGCAGCCGTGCTCCAGCCGGGTGCCTGGCGCCTGGTATTGAAGTCCCTCCAGCAGGTTCTCCGCATTCTGCGGTGAGGCGGCGCCCAGCGTGACGTTCAACCGGAGCATAGTGCGGTGTAAAGCAGCGGCCGTTCCAGCCGCCCTCGTGAGGCCGCAGCGCGGATTCGTTCCGGTTTACAGCGCAGTTGTCGTTCGCGCGAGTGAGGCCGCCCCAACTATCAGGACGAAGCCACGGAATTCCGGAGGAGAGAACGGACTCCGGCGGCACCGACGTGACGCGCTAACCGTGATCGGGCCGTTTGAGTCCGAGCTTCGCCATCCGTGTCTCGAGCGTGGTGGGTTTCATGCCGAGACGGTTCGCCGCTCCACCGGTTCCGCGTATTCGCCACGCGGAGCTCTTGAGCACGGCGAGGATGTGTTCCCGCTCGACATCGGCGAGTTTGGGGCTCGACAGCGAAGGCGCGGCGGAGGCGGTTTCCGGCAGTGTGATCGTGAGCCGCCGCGACGTGGTCACGATCATCGCCCGCTCGACGACGTTGCGCAATTCGCGGATGTTCCCCGGCCACGCGTAGTGCTGCAGCGCCGAAAGGGACTCCCGCTCGATGACGTCGATGCGCTTGCCGAAATTTTTGGAGAACTCCTCCACGAGCTTGTAGACCAGCGCTGGAATGTCCTCGAGCCGGTCGCGCAGGGGCGGGACCTGGATCGGAAACACGTTCAGTCGGTAATAGAGGTCCTCGCGAAAGGCGCCCTCGGCGATGCGCTGCTCGAGGCTGCGATGGGTGGCGCAGATGATCCGGGTGTCGATAGTGAGCGGCCGCGAGCTGCCCAATCGCTCGAACTTCCGCTCCTCCAGAACACGAAGCAGCTTCACCTGCAAGTCGATCGTGAGATCGCCGATCTCGTCGAGAAAGATGGTCGAATGATCGGCGAGCTCGAACCGCCCGACCTGACGCGCCAGCGCGCCGGTGAAGGCACCCTTCTCCCGCCCGAACAGTTCGCTCTCGATCAGCGTCGCCGGAATGGCGGCGCAGTTGACGCGCACCATCGGACGTCCGCGCCGTGCGCTGAGGGAATGGATATAGGACGCAAAGAGCTCTTTTCCCGTGCCGGTCTCACCGAGCAGCAGGACGGTCGAATCGGTGCCCGCCACCTGTTCGGTCTGCGCGAGCACATGCCTCAGGGCATCGCTCGTTCCGACGATCTGGACCGGGCCCAGGCGGTCTCGAGCGTCGTGGCGCAGCGATACGTTCTCCGCCTGCAACTGGTTCTTCAGCCGATTTGCTTCCTCGATGGCGGCGTGGAGCATTTCGTCGCGCTGCTGGCGCGCGACGACCTGCGCGAAGACATTCGCGACGACCGTCAGACGATGGATCAGTTCCGCCGGCCAGTTGCGCTTCGTCTTCACTGCGCTGAACGCGACGAGTGCCCCGACGCGTCCGTCGAGCGAGAGCGGTACGGAGACCGACGACTGCGTACCGAGTCTTTCGTAGTTGCTCCGATCGATCTCGTTCGGGATCTCCTCTCGTGCCGCAAAGCAGACGGTCTCGCCCGACAGAACACGACCGAGCGTCCAGGGAAAATGTTCCGCGTTGGCGATGCTGCGGTCGACCTGGAGCACGTCTTCAGCGGTCCAGCCAATGGGATTGTCCAGCATTCCGTCAGGCGTGATGCGCACCAGCGTCGCTCGATCTATAGCGAGGAGCTGACAGATGCGGTGGAGGCCGATGCGGATGGCGTCTTCAATCTGATCGGCGGGAAGATTGATGAACTGACTGGAGAGTTCGGCAATCAGCAGTTCGACTGCGACCGGCTGCGCCGTGGCGGCCGCCTCGGCGCGACGACGCTCGGTAGTATCTGCGATCGAGACGATCACAAATGCGCCGTTAGATGTCTCGAAGGGCCGCAGCCCGATCTCGGCATCGAACGGCGATCCGTCCTGGCGACGTCCGACAACCGTACGACCTGGCGCCACCGCCACCGTGTCATCGTCGGTTGCGTCGCCGAGCGTCGCCTGAATGATCTCCACGGCGGCGGGCAGGAGCACCCCGACATTGCGGCCGAGGAGCTCGGCGCGTCTGTACCCGAACTCCTGTTCGAGCGCACGGTTGACGAACACGATCGCGCCACTCCGATCGACGATGCCGATCGCCGACGCGAGCGCATCGAATGCGTGCTGATATTCGTTGGTGAGTTCCGACCCGGGAACCGCCACGAGCTCTGCTCCCTATCGCGCCGGTTTGACGGTCAGACG
Organism: Vicinamibacterales bacterium; assembly: GCA_035537955.1. Classification (GTDB taxonomy): domain Bacteria; phylum Acidobacteriota; class Vicinamibacteria; order Vicinamibacterales; family 2-12-FULL-66-21; genus JACDCA01. The sequence continues at coordinate 23,831 of DATLLF010000089.1, forward strand.
TACGGCTTCCGCCCCGTAGTCCTCGACCACGAACGCGCCCTGCTTGACGGTGATCCGCGCAGCCGGCGCCAGCGTGCCCGATCCGGTTCCACCACTCTCGATCTCGAGGTCGAGGACGGCGAAGTCATAACCGGCTTTCGGCTTGGCGGTGGGCTGTCCTGCACCGAGAAAGAAGAGCGGCGTGTCAGTCACGATGGTGAGCAGGCGCCCCTTGTCCGTCCGCCGTTCGATAGTCATCCGCGTGGGCGTCGGCGCCCCACCACCGAGCGTGACGGAGCCGGTCGACGGCACGCCCTTGAGCGCCTTGCGCAGACCGTCAACGCCCGACGCCTTGAACGCGGCGACGAGGGTCTCGGCCTCCCGATCAGGCGTGACGCGATCGACCGTGATGCTGACCGGTGTCGTCGACGTCGTTCCGCCAGCCGTCTTCACGGTCGCCACCGCCGAAAATGTTTCGGCGCCGCGAACAATTCCTACCAATGCCAGCACTATCAGCAGCGACAGGCGCACTACTGGGCCCCTCGTCATACCCACCTCTCCCTTCCTCGATCCAGTTGGCGGCCGCGTGTGCACCAGTCGTACCGCTGACCGCGTGCCCGTTACCGGCTCCTGAGTGCGCCAGGAGCGCGCGACTTCCCTCGCCAATCCCCATGGACCGTGCGCTGAACTCCGGCATAGCGGAGTCGATCCGACATCTCGGAGATTCCGGACAATCGCCACGGGACTTGACCATCGCCGGAGGGTCGCCAGGAATCCGTGTATCGGTGGACGCACGCCGACAGCGCGATCGACCTCTACCGGCGCCTACGGAATAACGCACGTACAACGACGGATCGCAAAGCGCGCGCAGGTTACGAACACAGTCCAGGCTGATGATCTCGTGAGGTGACATGTCGACATCGGAGGTGAAGTTGCAGCGGTCGCACAGCCGATCACGCAGGTCACCATCGAGAGCCGCGTCGCGGCACCGAAGAAGATGTCATGTGGTTTTCGTGCATGTGCGCAGCGCATGATGCCGGTGCCGAGACTCGACCACCGCACGTGCCAGCGCATCGTCGCGGGTTTCGGGCGTTTGCGAATGTGCGACCCACTTTGATGCCTGCCCCATCCTGGGCGTTGCTCGTGGGGTCGCGTCGTCGGAGTTGCTCCGAAATATTGGAGCGCAAAGCGGATCCGTCCGTCCACACAGATTCGCGCGGCAGCGTGAATCATGTGTGGACTGCAAAAACGCTCGATTCCTGCGAGTGGCACTTCGCGTGCTCACTACTCGAGCGACACATGGCCAGGCTGGTTTGTTCGATCGTCGCGATGTTTCTGTCGCTTTCCCTCGTGCCTTCGGCCGCCACGCAGCGTCCTCTGTCTCCTCCCTCACCAGCGGACGGCGGAGCTGTTGCCGGTCATGGCACTGCGGATCGCCCACCCACTCTATCGGTGCGTTGCGTATCCGAGGCCGGCGCGCGAAGGCAGTGCGCCGCCAACACCGCGGCGGGATCGCGCTGATTCGATCGATCGGTGCTGGCCAGTGTCCGCTCTCGAGGCCTGGCCACGACGAGCGCACGGTGCAGCTTTCGAGCGTCGGCGCCCAGCCGCAAGACTTACTGGCGATCCGGCAAACTCCGTAAGGACGTAATAAATGCGGGGACCGTGAGCCGCAACGCAAGACCGGAGACGCTCCGGAATAGCGGAGATCTTCCTTGCGATCAATCCTTCCCCTTCATACGCGCGACCAGCGAATTCTTCAACGTTCATTCGACTCACGCCGTCATGCGAGTACGTGGCACTCGAAGTGCTCTGTGGCCCGGCATGTCGTTGTGTCGGACTTCCCTGTGGCGAGCCTGTCGCCACGCCTTCGCCGTGTTTGTTGTTCTCTGCGTCCAGTGCAGTGCGGCAAATGCGACCACCGCACAATCCGCCGATCCGGCGAGCGCTCCCGCTACCAGTGGGCAGGCGCCGGCTGCGGCGCAGGCGCCCGCGTCCGGCGCTACGGCGCCGCAACCCACGACGGTCTCGTGCGCATCGACGCCCGGAGAGCGAACGCAGTGCGCTGCGGACACTTCGAAAGGCATCGTGCTGCTGCAGTCCACGGGGCAGGCGCCTTGTCTGCTCGGTAAGACATGGGGCTACGATCAGGCCAGCGTCTGGGTGGCGGACGGCTGCAGCGCCGTGTTCGCCACCGGCCCCGCCGCGGAACCGCAGACGACCAAGCCCAAGCCGCTCTCGCACATTCCGAACGTAGGGTTTCTGCTGTTCGACGGCGAGAAGGGGCAGATCTATTTCCGGCTTTTCAGCTACGCGCGATATCTGAACCAGCGAAACCTCGACGACAGCTACGTCGACGCTTTCGGCGAGACACACACCGTTACTCGCCGCCAGGACATTCAGCTGCAGAAATTCTTCGCGCCCTTCTCGGGGTGGTTCCTCACGCCGAAGATGCGCTACTACCTCTACGTCTGGTCGTCGAACTCGTCGCAGGGCGATCCGGCGCAGGTCGTGGGCGCAGGCAACCTGACCTGGAGTTTCAACCGGCACGTCGCCGTCGGTGCCGGCATCACGTCGCTGCCCTCCGTGCGCAGCACGGAAGGGCAGTTCCCGTATTGGCTCGGAGTGGACGATCGTCTCATTGCCGACGAGTTCTTCCGTGGCTCCTACACGTCCGGCGTCTGGCTCAAAGGCGAGTTCAGCACCAAGGTCAAATACCAGGCCATGTTCGCCAATAACCTGAGCACGCTCGGCGTGAGCGCGGCGCAACTCGACAACAAGCTCGATACGCAGTCCTTCTCGTTGGTATGGCTGCCGACGACCGGAGAGTTCGGCCTGTGGAACACGTTCGGTGACTACGACGACCACGAAAAGTTGGCGACGCGGCTCGGCGTGCACTTCACCCACAGCCTCGAGGAAAAGCAAAGCCAGCCCGGAACCGAAGGCATCGAGAACAGCCAGATCCGTCTGACGGACGGCAGTGTGATCTTCACGCCGGATCTTTTCGGACCTGGCATCACGGTCAACGAAGTGGACTACCGGATGTCGAGCATCGACGCGGGAGTCAAGTACCAGGGCCTGTCACTGGAAGGCGAGTACTACTGGCGCTGGTTGAGCAACTACACCGGGGTGAACACCGGTGGCATACCGAACATCACCGACTACGGCTACCAGCTGCAAGCGTCGGGCATGGCGGTTTCCAAGACCCTACAGCCGTACTTCGGTGTGTCGCAGGTGTTCGGAAGCTACGGCGACCAGTGGGAAGTGCGAGGGGGCGCGAACTGGTACGTGATGAAGGAGCGCGGGATTCGACTCAACGGCGAATGGCTGTACGTGGACAGGTCACCCGTGGGATATACAGCCTATCCCTATCCCGTGGGCGCAAAGGGTCCGGTGTTCCATTTCAACCTCGAGATGAACTTCTGATCACGAGGTAAGACATGACTCGACTCGCCAAACTTGCTCGCGCGCCGATCGGACAGCTCGTGCTGCTGTCTCTGTTGTTCGGCGTCGTGGCGTTCGTGCGCCCGCTGAGTGGACGCGCGGTTGCGCAGTCGCAACCGCCGGCGAACGGATTCAACGACTCGCACTTTCATCTCACGAATTACATCCAGGAAGGGATCGACGTCCGCAAGTTTCTCGAAATCATGGGGAGCCGCGTTGGACGCTCGACGCTGTTCGGTATTCCGCTGCAGCAGCAATGGTCATACGCGAACTCCGGCAAGTTCGCGCCCACCTATTACCTGCAGAGCGATGCCCCTCTCTACTACTACTCGTTCACGGACGCTTACATCGCCAGCACCTTCCGCTCGCTGGACGCGGCGAGTCAGTCGCGCTTCGATCCGATGATCACCGGTTTCAATCCGGCGGACATGTACGCGCCGGATCACATCCGGCGGGTGCTGCTCACGTTTCCTGGTGTGTTCTCCGGCATCGGTGAGTTCAGCATCCACAAGGAGTTCGTGTCGTCGAAGATCGCCGGCGAGACCGCAAGCCTCACCAACCCGGCGCTCGATCGGATCCTAGACTTCGCCGCGGAGAGCGGACTCGTCGTCATCCTGCACAACGACATCGACATGCCGTTCGGCAAAGTAGACACCGAGCCGGTCTACCTCACACAGATGAAGGATCTGCTCAAACGGCATCCGAAGACCACGATCATCTGGGCGCACACCGGACTGGGGCGGGTCGTCCGTCCGGTGCAGGTCTCGGCGGAGGCCGCCGAGCGGACGCCGACGCACCTCGAGATCCTCGAGGGCATGCTCAACGATGCATCGCTGCGTCACGTCAGCTTCGACATCTCCTGGGACGAGGTGGCGAAGTACGCGGTCTCGTCGCCCGCCGTGACCGCGCGAGTGGTGGACATCTTCAACCGGCACTCAGATCGCTTCCTGTTCGGCACTGACACCGTTGCCCCTTCGGGCCCGAAGCCGTACTACGCGGTCTTCGACCTCTGGGCGGCGGTGTGGAAGGGGCTGACGCCGGAGGCGAGCCGGAGGATCCGAGTGGGCAATTACGAGCGCATCTTCGACGAGGGTCGTCGGCGAGTTCGCGCCTGGGAAGCGGCAAACAAGAAATGACGTGGAGGTCAGAAATGGGTGGACGTATTCGGAATCTCTCTGTCCAGGCGTGCCTGGTGGCGCTGGGGACGCTCGCGTTGGCGACACCATCGCTCGCGCAGTCGCCGTCCGAGATCCAGCAGGCGGTCGATGCCGCGTACGCCAAGTACAGGACGCTCAACGAGGGCAAGAATGCCGACTACATTCCGGCGCTCGCCAAGGTCGATCCGAATCTGTTCGGCATCGCCGTCGTCACCGCCGACGGAAAGCTCTACACCGCCGGTGACGTGAAGACCGAGGTCTCGATCCAGTCGATCTCGAAGGTCTTCACGATGGCCCAGGTGATCCAGGAGCAAGGGGTCGAATCCGTTGAAAAGCGGATCGGTGTTGACGCGACCGGCGCACGGTTCAACTCGATCATCGCCGTCGAAGGTGTCAGGACCGTCGTCGGCACCGGCGCGCCAGAGATGAACCCGCTCGTGAATCCGGGCGCCATATCGGCCACGAGCATGGTGACCGGCGCGAACGCCGACGCCGTGTGGCAGAAGATCATCGGCTTCCACAACGCCGCCGCGGGACGGCCGCTGACCGTCCTGCAGGACGTCTACAAGTCGGAGGCCGACACCAACCAGCGCAACCAGGCAATCGGTGCGCTGATGCTCGCCTACGGTTATATCAAGGACAACTGGCAGCAAGCCGTCGATCTCTACACGCGCCAGTGCTCGATCGGCGTCAACGCGAAGGACCTGGCGACGATGGCCGCGACGCTCGCAGCGGCCGGCAAGAACCCGGTCACGGGCAAACAGGTGCTTGACGCCGCAAAGGTTCCGAG
>DATLLF010000090.1:0-2262 GCA_035537955.1 Vicinamibacterales bacterium
GACGGCGCCTCGATCGACGCGATCGCCGCCGAGTCCGGCGTGTCGAAGGTGACGATCTACAAGTACTTCCCGACCAAGGCGGAGTTGTTCCGGGCCGGCATCACCCATCGCGTGGAGGCGCAGTTCGCCGGCGTCGACGCCAGTGAACTCGATCCCCGCAACCCGCGCGAAGCGTTGACCCTGATCGGCCGAGCGTTCGTCGGACTGATGCGCAGCCCCGACGTCATCAAGCACCACCGGACCCTGTACGGAGCACAAGGCGTCGACCCGGCCGCCGCCGAGAGCTTCTTTGCGGCCGGACCGCGCAAGATCGTCGACGCGGTCGCCTTCTATCTACGCGCGGCCCGGAAGGCCGGCTCCGTCAACATCACCGACCCGGACCTCGCAGCGAATCAGTACCTCTCGCTGTACCTCGGCCTGGGGCAGATCCGGGCGCTGTTGGGCCTCTCGTTGCCCAGCAAGCGCGAGGACGATGCACTGGTGCGGGCGAACGTGGACTTGTTCCTGCGAGCCGTCGCCCCTGCAGCGCGGGCCAGGGCACGAAGGTGAGCAGGGCGCGATTGGTGTCGCTTGCGACCGACGCGAGCGGAGTACCACGAGGAATATTGAGACCGCTCAGTCGTGCGAAAACATCTTCTTTCCGGGGACTGCCAATTCAGCGCGCAGGATCGTTCCCGTCGACGAGTCGGTCATGAAGAGGCTGCGGTTGTCGGGTCCGCCGAAGGCGAGGTTCGTCAGCGTTCGACCTCGCGTGCACGAGCGGATCCGATACAGCGGCTCGGCGTGCGGCGAGAAGACCCACACGCAGGCGTTGCCCGCGTCGGCGACGAACAGGTTTCCATCGGCGTCGAGGGCGAGCCCATCCGCACCGCTCACGCCGCCCGCGAGCTGCGCAAAGATCCCGACCTTCGAGGTGCCGCCAGCGGCGAGCAGCGGCAGACGCCAGATCGCGTTGCCGCGTGTCATCGCGACGTAGAGCGACTTCTCCTCGACGTCGAAGACCAGTCCATTGGGACTCGGCCCATTGGACAGCAGGCAATCGAGGACGGCGCTGTCCGGATCGAAGCGGAACACGCGTCCCGACGGGTCGTGCATGCCCGACTGGCCCTGGTCGGTGAAGTAGAGCCGGCCGCGCGCATCGAAGACGAGATCATTGACGCCCTTGAACGACTCGCTGTTGCGATGGGTCAGCAGTGGCTGGATCGCGCCCGTCGCCGCATCGAGCGTCAGGATGCCGTGCTTGTAATCGGCGATGAAGATCCGGCCATCGCGGTGGATTCTCAGGCCGTTGGGCCAGCCGTCGTACTCGGCGACGAGTTCCCACTTGCCTGCGGGTGAAATGCGCAAGACGCGGCCGTAGGGAATATCGGTCACGTACAGGTTGCCCGCGCGGTCGAACGAGGGCCCTTCGAGGAAGCTGTCCACCAACTGGCCCGGCTTGTTCGCGTCGACCCAGTCCGAGCGGCGGTTGCGTGCGCGGAACTCGTCGGGCATCGCGGTGAAGACTTCGGTGGCGATGTCGCGTGGCGGCGGGTACAGGCTCATCTAGATCGCCTTCTCTTGTCGAAGCTGCGCGATGGCGTCATGGTCGTAGCCGAGGCCGGCCAGGATCTGCTCGCTGTGCTCGCCGAGCAGCGGCGGCGGCGTGTCCACACGCGGCGCCTCGCCGTTGATCTTGATGCCCGTGCGCACGACATGGATGTCGCGACCGACTCCCGGCGCGTTCGGGAACTTCGCGATCATGCCGCGCTCGCTGACTTGCGGATGGGCCAGGGCCTGCGGCACGTTGTACACCGGTCCTGCCGGCACGCCGGCCGCGTTGAACAGGCGCCACCATTCGTCCGCGCCGCGCGTTTCGAGCTCGCTTTCGATGAGCTGCTTCAGTTCGAGGCGGTTCTCCAGCCGTGCCTGGCGCTCCGCGAATCGCGGGTCGGCGATCAGATCTTCGCGTTCGATCACTCGACAGACCGCCTCGTACTGCTCCTGCTTGTTCGCCGCGATGTTCAGCAACCCGTGTCCGGTTCGAAACGTCCCCGACGGGCTCGAGGTGACGTTGTCGTTGCCCATCGGCGCAGGGTCGCGGCCCGAGACCAAATAGTTGGACACGGCCCAGCCCATCGTCGCCAGCGTCGCCTCGAGCATCGAGATGTCGATGAAGTAGCCCTGCGTCCGGTCAAGATCGGCAAGTGCGCTGGCGATCGCAAAGGCCGCGGTGATCCCGCCGAACGTGTCCGCGATCGGATAGCCGACGCGGTAGGGCGC
>DATLLF010000091.1:0-5939 GCA_035537955.1 Vicinamibacterales bacterium
CCTATCTCGCGCTCGACCAGCGCGAGCAGGCGCTCGCCGCATTCGATGCGGCACTCGCCGCCGACCCCGGCCTCACATCCATTCGCAGCGCCGCCGACGTGCTTCGATTCCAGGGGCTGCAGGGCGGCGTCGCGGGCGCACGCAAGGCCGCCGAAAGCGGCCGTCTGGCGGACGCGCGCACCGCGTATCACGAGGCGATCAATGCCTCGCCCCAGAGCCCGTTCCTCTATCGCGAGCTGGCCGTCGTCGAGCGGCGCGACGGACGGCTGCCGGAGGCGCTGCAGCAGATCCAGAAAGCCATCGAGCTCGACGCGAACGATCCGCGGAATTTCGTCGTCCAGGCTGACGTGCTCGAAACGATGGGGCAGTACGACCAGGCGGCCACCGCCTTGACCAGCGCCGTGGCGCTGGAGCCCTCCGACGCGCTCAACGAGCGGATCGAGGGCCTCCGCGCGCGCGCCGCTTTCGAATCGATGCCGCCAGAATTCAGGAGTATCGAGGGTTCCGAGACGATCACGCGCGCGCAACTGGCAGCGCTGATCGGAACGCGACTCGACGCGCTGGTAAAACGGGCGCCGCGGCAGAATCTGGCGGTCATCACCGACACACGCGGGAGCTGGGCGGCGCAGTGGATCATTGCGGTCACGCGTGCCGGCTTCATGGACGTCTACAACAATCACACGTTCCAGCCGGGGACCCTCGCGCGGCGGGGCGATCTTGCCTACGCCGCCGGCCAGATCCTGAGCGTCATCGGCGCCGAGAACCCTCGGCTCGGCGCGTCGTTGCGCAACGCGCGCCGCAAATTCTCCGACATCCCGACGGGACACCTTCGCTACCGCGCGGCCTCAATGGCCGTGGAAGCAGGCGTGATGCAGACATTCGAGAACGACGCCTTTCAGCTCTCACGCCCGGTGACCGGAGCTGAAGCGGTCGCCGCCGTCAAACGCCTCGCCGACCTGGCGGGCCAGCGGCGATGATGAAAAACCTGACGGCTGCCAACCAGCTGACGATCCTGCGGATGCTGCTGATCCCCGCATTCGTGATCCTGCTGATGTATGGCTACCGCGGATGGGCGCTCATCACGTTTCTCACCGCGGGCGCGACCGACATGCTCGACGGCCTCATCGCCCGCAGCACCGGCCAGAACACCGAACTCGGCGCATGGCTCGACCCGATGGCCGACAAACTGCTCCTCGTCACGATGTTCATCGTGCTGACGCTGCCGGAGATCGGCTCCGCGAACCGGTTGCCCCTGTGGTTCACGATTCTCGTGATCAGCCGCGATGTTGCCATCGTCGCGACCGTCGCCGTCTTCAACCTCGCCGTCGGCCCACGTACGTTCCGCCCGTCGATCTTCGGCAAGATCGCGACCGCGACATACATCCTCACCGGCGTCATCACGCTGTACTTCAACTATCTCGACCAGCCGTCCAGTGTCGTCACGACGTTCATCTACGCGTCGCTGGCGATCACGTTCCTTTCAGCCGGTCACTACCTTCTGCAGGTCGTCCGCCTGACGACGGGCGAACCGATGCCGCCTCGCCACTGATTCGACGGTCGCCGACAGGACGGATCACTTCGACTGACGGACGGTGACGAGGAAGGCCCGGGCGGGACCGATATTGCCCGCGGCGTCGATGGCGCGATACTCGATTCGATGTGTACCGTAGCCCGGCTTTCGCTCCTCCCAGGGCTGCGGTGACAACCCCTCGCTGCTCAGACTTCCGTACACCAGTTCCTTGATCGTGGTTCCGCGCGGCGTGAACTTGAACGGTGTGCCCGCGGGAGCATCCGGCCAGCCGTAGTAGTGGTGCCATCCGTCGCCATCGACGCGGAACTCCGCCACGACGTATCCCTTCTGATCGTCGGTGGGTTCCAGCTTCATGGTGAACTCCTCATCGAAGACGTAATGAGGTGTGCCATCAGATTCGCTCTTTCTTTCGACTGGCGTCGACAGCGTGTAATTGACGGAGGGCATCGTGTTGTCGATCGTCCATGTGCGCCTTTCGCCTTCCGCACGCGGATCGAGCGGATCGCTGACGGTCGCCGTCAATGTGTGCGTTCCGGAGGGAAGATTCGTCAGCGACAGCGTCCTGCTGGTTGCAGCCGTTTTGACCACGGTGCCGCCCAGGCGCCACGTGACGTTGAGGGATCTTCTGACGGGATGCGTCGTCGTGACATAGACAACCTCACGGCCACTGACGGGTCGCTGCGTCTGAGTGGATCCGGTGAATACCGCTTTCGCTGGCGCGTCTGGTGTGGTTGCGGTTCCGAGGGTCCAGGTTCGCGTTGCGGTCAGCGCTCCCGTGCGAATAGCCGGGTCGCGAACAAAGGCTGTGGGATCGGTCACGGTCACTGTGAAGGTGTGGGGCTTGCCGATGTCAGGGAGCTCCATCGCATTGACGTTCCAGTGCGACAGATTCTTCTGGCTGGGAAGTTCCTTGCCGTCGAGCGACCACATTATGTCGAGCTCGTGGTAGTTCGGATGCGCCGCCTCGATCCACAGTACTTCGTTGACGCCCACGGGCGTGTCAGTGGGCCGCGCGTCGGCGATCAGATTCACCTGCTCGGAAACCCGCTGCACCATGCGCTCGCGGCTCACCTGATCGAAGTAGTAGCCGATGGAGATCATCATCGAGTGCTTGCTGGGCCGCCAGATGCCGGTGGTCATGTACTGGCCGCCTTCGAAGCGGCCGATCTTCCCGCCGGACTCGCTCTCATCGCCCAGCCACCGAAACCACTTCTTCTGCCCGGCACGCATCTGCTCTTCGGTGAGCAGCGTGTGGTGAACCGAATTCGGCTCGCTGCCCCCGAATGAGCCGCCGGCCAAGCCGCGCTCGCGGTAGGTGTATTCGTCCTGCAGTCGGCCGAGCGAGTGCCCGAGCTCGTGCGGCGTGATCAGCACGCCCAAGGCGTTGCCGCCCGATGTCGTTGCAACACCACCGCCTATCCCTCCGTACGTATCGGTGTTGGTCAGAACGAGGATCTGGTCGAACTGCGGCGTCGCCAGCTTCGCGAACGCACGCGCAGCCTCCTGATTCACGAGGATGCCGCGCGCGTTCGAATTGCTGCAGCCGCCCTGGAAATGAGCCGCGAGTGGCGTCTTCCGCTGCTCGCGCGTTGCCGGGTCGCATGTGATGCCAGAATCGGGTGAAGGGATCTCGACAGAGTAGACGTTGATGTAATTGCGATAGCTGCGGAACGGCTCGATGCTCCACAGGACGTTGAGATGCTTGTCGAGGTGCGCGCGGTACTTCGGCATGTCGGCGGCGGTGTAGCCGTCGCTCATCACGACGAGCGAGAAACGCGCGGCGGGATCTCCGTTGACCGAGACCGGCACGACCGTCGGCGTCCCGGCTGGTTCAACCGGGGAGGGCGCCGGCGGTCGCTGTGGCGGTTGTGCATTGAGCGCGGCGGTGAGAACCAGTGCCAGCGCGGTGATCGTACGCACCATGGAGACCTCGAACCGAAGAGCGGGGATCAGGGCCACTCGCGACGGCCCCTACGAAGCAGGTAGAACTTTCGTCCTGAAATACTCGAGGGTCTTGACGAGGCCCTCGGCAAGCGGCACTTTCGGTTCCCATCCGAGCAGTGTGCGGGCCCTCGTGATGTCCGGCTTGCGGACTTTGGGATCGTCTTCCGGCAGCGGACGGTACACGATCCGGCTCTTCGAGCCGGAGATCCTGATGATCTCTTTCGCGATGTCCTCGATCGTCATCTCATGCGGATTGCCGATGTTGACGGGATCGTGAAGGTCCGATTCCATCAATCGAATGATGCCCTCCACGAGATCGCTTACGTAGCAGAAGCTGCGCGTCTGCTCGCCGCTGCCGAATATCGTGACGTCCTCGTTGCGCAGCGCCTGGCTCATGAAGGCGGGGACCGCGCGCCCGTCATTGACGCGCATCCGCGGGCCGTAGGTGTTGAAGATCCTCACGATCTTCGTGTCGACCTGGTGATACCGATGATAGGCCGTCGTCATCGCCTCGGCGAACCTCTTCGCTTCGTCGTACACGCCACGCGGGCCGATCGGGTTGACGTTTCCCCAGTAGGTCTCCTTCTGCGGATGCTCGAGCGGATCGCCGTACACCTCCGACGTGGAGGCGATCACGAAACGCGCGCTCTTCGCCTTCGCGAGACCGAGCGCCTTGTGCGTGCCGAGCGCGCCGACCTTGAGGGTCGGGATGGGCAGCTCGAGATAGTCGATCGGGCTGGCGGGGCTCGCCCAATGCAGCACGGCGTGGATCGGGCCTTCGACGTAGATGTAGTTCGTCACGTCGTGCTTGATGAAGGTGAAATCCCGGTTCGCCAGGTGTGCGATGTTGGCCGTGTCACCCGTCAGCAGATTGTCGATTCCGACCACGGTGTACCCGCGATCGAGAAGCGCTTCCGACAGGTGAGAGCCAATGAAACCGGCGGCGCCGGTGATGACGACCCGTTTAGACGGCATGCCGATGAAGGCCCCGGATGAGTGTGAGCCATATGATCTTGAGGTCGAGCCCGACCGACCAGTTTTCGATGTAATAGAGGTCGTACTCGATACGCTTTTCGAGCGACGTGTTGCCGCGCCAGCCATTCACCTGGGCCCAGCCGGTGATGCCCGCCTTCACCTTGTGGCGCAGCATGTACTGCGGGATGCGGTGCTTGAACTGCTCGACGAAGTACGGACGTTCCGGGCGCGGCCCGACGATCGACATGTCGCCGCGAAACACGTTCCACAGCTGCGGCAGTTCGTCGAGATCCAGCTTGCGGAGCCAGCGTCCCACGGGTGTACATCGCGGGTCGTCGTCTCGCGCCCAGACGGGGCCGGTATCGTCCTCGGCGCCGACGTACATCGAGCGGAACTTGTAGACGTGGAACGCCTTGCCATCGAGCCCCATGCGCTCCTGCGTGTAGAGCACGGGCCCTCGTGAGCTGCGCTTGATCAGCATCGCAATGATCATGAACGGGATGCCGAGAAAGAAGAGCGCCCCTCCCGAAATCATCACGTCGATGATCCGTTTCAGAATGCTGTTGAATCCGCGGAGCGGAACGTCGTTGAGGCTGATGATCGGCACGCCATCGAGGTTCTCGAGGCGCGCGCGCAAGGCGATGAACTGGAGCAGGTCGGGGACCACGTGCACGTCGATCCCTTCCCGGTTCGTCGCTTCGACGATTCCCAGCATCTTGACGTGCTCTTCGAGCGGCAGCGCTACGTAGACGTGATCGATCTTCTCGCGCCGGATGATCTCGTCGACTTCGCCGAGCGTGCCGAGCAGTGGCACGCCGCGATACCCGATGTGGTCGCCGGCGGCACGATCGTCCACGAAGCCGACAACGAGAAAACCGAGCTCGCGATGCTCGAGCACCTTGTCCGCCACCATGCGCCCGAGGTCGCCGGAGCCGGCGATGAGCACGCGCTTGAGGCCGAGGCCCGCCTTCCATCGCCGCTCGAGCACCTCGCGCACGACCTCGCGCGACATGTACGTGAAGAGGACGTTGATCGCGAGAAACAGGACGAGGAGGACGCGCGAGACCTCATGGTAGACGCCCTGCAGCAAATCCTCATCGGGCACGTAGTAGGCCTGGTAGTACAACAGCCCGACGAGGCCGAGGATGCCCGCGAGGATGCTGCCGACGAACACCGCGAAGAAATCGTCCACGCGTGAACGCCCGCGCCGCAGCCGGTAGAGCCCTTGAATGTGGAACGCCACAGGCACCAGCACGGCGATGAACGGCAGCATCTGCGCGTACTGCTGGAAGTGTGGATATCCCTTGACGACGGGAATCAGACCGCTCTGGAAGCGCAGCCAGTAGGCGAGGAGCAGCGCCACCATCGCGAGCAGCGCATCCGTAATGACGTAGAAGGCAACGAGCAGCCGGTTGTAACGCCGCATCATGACGGCGACGCCGTGTCGGCGGGCGTCGCGTTCACGACCGCGGAGAAGGCGGCCTTGAAG
>DATLLF010000092.1:0-6504 GCA_035537955.1 Vicinamibacterales bacterium
GTCTCCTGGCGCGCAGGCTCCTTTACGTTGACGTCGGCCCCCGCGTCGATCAGCGCCTTCACCGCATCGACGCGGCCGGAGGCGGACGCGAGCATCAACGCCGTCGCGCCGTTGGCGCTGGCGCTCTTTGCGTCAGCGCCCGCTTTCACGAGCAGATCGATCACCGGCGCGTGCCCCATCTGGCTCGCCAGCAGCAGCGGCGTGTATCCGCCGAGCCTGGTCGTTGCCCGGACGTTCGCACCCGCGTGGAGCAGCATCGCGGCTGTCGCAACCTCGCCCTGCCGCGCCGCCCAGTGCAGCGCGGTCATGCCGTCGCCTTGCGCGGCGTTGACGTCGGCGCCCTTCTCGAGGAGCGCGCGAACCGCCGTCCATTCCGCGCGCATCGCCGCATCGGCCACGGGCGATTCAGACGGGAGCGCGGCCGCACGGACCGCCGCAACGGCGATCAGCCCAATCAGCGTGAGGAATGCCAGACGTCTCATAAGTCAGAAGCCAGAATTCAGAACCAGAATCCGCAAGCCGCAAGCCGCAAGCCGTAAGCCCCGAGAGCCGGAAGCCGGAAGCCGGAAGCCGCGAAGCCGTTCAGACCGTCGTCGGATCGTGCGCGAGGCTGAACGTCCCCGTGCTGTCGCCGAACGCCTTCACGTCCTCGAGGCCCAGATCGTGCAGCAGTTGCAGCATGACGTTGGCCATCGGCGTTCCGTCAGGCGCCTTCAGGTGGAGCCCGCCCTTGAGGTGCCCGTTCGCCTTGCCGGCGAGGAAGAGCGGACACCGCTTATGGTTGTGCACATTCGAGTTCCCCATCGGCGAGCCGTAGACGACGAGCGTGCGATCGAGCAGGTTCGTCTCGCCGTCCTGGATGTTCTTCAGCTTCTCCAGGAAATACGGCACGAGGCTGACGTGGTGCTTGTTGATCTGCGCGAACTGTGCGATGCGGTTCTCGTTCTCACCATGGTGCGAGGCGGGGTGGAATGGCAGCGCCGCTCCGCTCGCTGGATACACACGCGCGGAGCCGTCGCGGCCGAGCTTGAACGAGAACACGCGCGTGATGTCGGCGGCGAACGCGACCGCCTGCAGATCGAACATCAGCCGCACGTGGTCTTCGAACGAATCCGGGATGCCGATGGGAGCGCCGGGCAGCTCGCGCGGTTCACCGCTCGAGTTGTACGCCTCGACCTTCTGGATGCGTCGCTCGATCTCCCTGATGTCTTCGAGATAGGCCTGGAGGCGGCGGCGATCGCTGGCGCCGAGATCCTTCGAGAGTCGCTGAACCTCTCCCGAGACCCAGTCGAGGATGCTGCGATCGGCGCGCCGATTCGCGGCGCGCTGCTCCGGTGTCGCGCCGATGCCGAACAGTTGATCGAACGCCGCACGCGGGTCGCGTACCATCGGCAGCGGCGTGGTCGGGTCGGCCCAACTGATCGTGTCGGTATAAACGCACGCGTAGCCGTACGCGCAACCGCCTGCCTGGTCCACGTTCTCGATGCACAGCTGCATCGAGGGAATGGGTGTGTCCTGACCGAAACGCTGTGCGTAGAGCTGGTCCATCGATGGCCCGACGTAGACGTCAGAACCTTCGGTCTGCTTCGGGTGCGCCTGTGTGAGGAACACAGCGCTCGAGCGGAAGTGATCGCCGCCGATCTCGTTCGGCCGGAAAGCTTCGGCGTTGCGGCAATCCGTGTTGCTGACGATCGTCAGGTAATCGCGGAATGGCTCGAGCGGGCTGAGACTGCTCGGGGTGAGATCGAATGAGCGCCCCATCGCGGCCGGGGACCACATGTTCTTCGACAGCCCGACGGCCGAGCTGCCGGCCGCGCCGTGCACCATCTCGATCGCAGCGAGCCGTGTCTTGCCGGCGGCCGCGGTCCTGGCGAGGAGGGTGCGTGCGGGGATCATCGCGTCGAGCAGCGGCAGCGCGACCGTCGCGCCCATCCCCTTGAGAACCGTGCGCCGCGACAGGTGCTTCTTAGTCAGGTACATATCGCTCCAACTCCCAGCTGCCCGACCCTGGCCGCTCCGCACGGCTCATCTGAAACGCAGGGCTCCTCACGATCCCGAGAACGAACGACGAAAAGTGGTTTCCCGACGCAGACGCATTGCGTACCACCGTACGGACGGTCGGCATGTCGGTGTAAGCAACACGACGTCCAAGCGCATACGCCATCAGGTTTTCCGTGAACGTGCGGAGCACCGTCTCCCGGTGCTTCAGCAGCGCTGTGCGCAGCGCTGCCGGACCGTCGAGCTGCGATCCATCGAACAGCTCGCCGGTCGCATCGACGGGTACGAAGCTGTCCTTGATGCGCCACGCGCCCGTGACGTCGAACTGCTCGAGCGCGAGCCCGAGCGGATCGATGACACGGTGACACGATCTGCACGTCGGCGACGCGCGGTGCGCTTCGAGCCGCTCGCGAACCGACAGCAGCCGGGATCCGTTCGATGCCTTGGTCTCGTTGAGATCCGGCACATCGGCCGGCGGCGGCGGAGGGGGCGCGCCGAACAGCACCTCCAGCACCCATTTGCCTCGCAGCACAGGTGACGTGCGGTCCGCCACGGATGTCATCGTCAGGATGCTGCCGTGACCGAGGATGCCGCGGCGGTTGGGGTCAGCGAGCGGGACCTTCTGGAAATCGGGCCCGACCACGTTGGGAATGCCGTAGTGGCGAGCGAGCCGCCCGTTGACGAAGGTGTAGTCGGCCGTCAGCAGCTCGAGGACGTCGCGGTCGGTGCGGACGATGTAATCGAAGAGCAGCTTCGTTTCGCGGTCCATCGCGTCCGCGAGCGTGTGGTCGTATTGCGGATAGAGCAGTGGATCCGGATGGATCTTGTCGAGATCCTGTAATCGCAGCCACTGCGCCGCGAACCGCTCCGCCAGCGCGGTCGTTCGCGGATCGGCCAGCATGCGGCGGACCTGGTGCTCGAGACCGGCCGTGTTCTTCAAGGCACCCGCGGACACGGCTTTGAGGAGCTCCGCATCCGGCGGCGATGCCCAGAGGAAGAACGACAGACGAGAGGCGAGATCGATGTCGCTGATCCGGTAGTTCTCACCAGGCTTCGCTGAGGCCGGCGCTTCTTCGAGGCGCAGGATGAAGTGCGGGCTCGCGAGCATTGCCTGCAGCGCCATGCGGATGCCCCCCTCGAAGCCCTTGTCCTTGCGCGCCTCGTCATAGAACTTCAACAGTCCATCGACATCGTCATTCGTCAGCGGACGACGGTATGCCTGGCGCGCGAGAGTGGAGAGGATCTTCGTTGCGCAGGCGCGGTCTTCCCCGGCTGACAGAGGCCGGCAGACGAAAATGCGTCGTCGCGTCGGGGTATCGGAGACCCCGGTGACCTTGTGCGGCCCGAGGATGGCGAGATCTCGCAGGTGCGGAACCGTGTAGACGCCTGTCGCCGCGCCGATCTGCGTGTCGGCGAGGGTCTGTTCGATGGGAGCGAGCAGGTCGTCTACGGGACCTTCGAATCGCTGGATGAATGCCGCCGAGACGCGCTGCGGCCCGGCCTTGATCGCGATCGGCGGCGTCTGCAGGTTCATCCCGTTGGGATCCGATTCGCTCATCCGCGGGTTGATGTCGATCAACGCCTCACGATGTCCGTTGATCGAGATCTCGATCTGCTCTCCACGGGTCGTGCTGCCGTAGAGCTGCCCCGTGGGGATCGAGTGCAGCATCATCCGGAGGGTGTACTCGCCGTCAGCGGGGAAGTTGTGGACGACCGACACGCCGCCGCGCGTGCCGAACGGCGCTCCCTCCACGTGCGTGAGCTGCGCGGCCGTACGCGGAACGCGATAGGTGGTCGACCCGGGGGCCGCATCGGGATCGCCGATCGCCTCGCGGCTGATACGCCCGGCCGCACGAAGGTAGCCTTCGAGGACCGTTGCGGAGATCGACTGCACGTCGGCGATGTTGTCGAAGTTGTGGCTGACCGTATCGGGTGGAAGGAACGCGGCAACGTCCACGTCGATCCCGAGCAGATCGCGGATCGCGTTTCCGTATTCCGCGCGGTTCAGCCGCTGAAATGTGCGGTGACCGGGGTTCGGTCGCGCGGCGGCTGCCGCATCGAGCCGGGATTCCAGCGATTCCGCGAACGCCTGCAGGGTCTTGACGTCTGGACGCTCCGCACCCGGTGGCGGCATCATCCCCGCGCGCAGCTTCTTGACCATCTTCTCCGCGACGTCCGCCTTGAGCTCCGCCCGAGTGGGATCGAACGTCTCCAGGGTCAGTCCGCCTTTTTCCTTGTCGTTGTCGTGACAAGTCAGACAGTACTGTTCGATCAGCTCGCGGTTCGCGCTCGCCAGGCGCTTCGGCGAGGTGGAGGTGCTGGGTGCTGGGTGCTGGGTGCTATGTGCTGAGTGCTCAGTGCTCGGTGCCGGGTGCTTGGTGCTCGGTGCTTCGGCGACGGACGAGGGAAATGACGGTGGCTGCGAAACAGTGGCCACGGCAGTCGCCCACACTGTGAGCACCGCCGCTCCGCACAGAACGACCGATCTTCTCATGCACCCTCGCGGGCCCGGTGTTGCCGGGCGGACCTGGCGAAAGTATACGGTGGATCGGCGAAAGTTTTTAGGCCAGAATGGCCGGGCTTTCAGGAGGAATCGTGACTCGGGTCGTCGTTCTCATCGTCGAGCTTCTCGCGTTTTCGTGGACCGCTGCAGTCACCTGGCAGGGGGCGCCGGCAGCGCCGCCGAAACCGCTGGTGCCTGCCGCCGCTAACTCCATTGCCGGCAGTCCCGGCGATTTCTACGGCAAGAACGTGACGGTTACCGCGGCAGTCGAGCGGATTGTGTCGCCGACATCCTTCACCGTCGACCAGGATCCGAAGAAGAGCGGCGCCGGCGAGGTGCTGGTCCTCGTCGACGTACTGAATGCACCGGTGACACCGAACAGCTATGTGACGGTGATCGGTGAAGTCATCCGGCACGAAGGCGGTCCCGCTATCCGTGCGACATCCGTGATCAATACCGCGATGATCGACATCGCGAAGCGGCTCCCGCCGCCGATGACCGCTGACGAAGAAGTGCTCGACAAGGCGATGAAGCGCATCGGCCCGGCATTCAATTCGATAAGACAGGCGGTGACCGCGCGAGGCAGCGACACGGTAAAGGATGACACCGCGACGCTGAAGAGCGCATTTGTCGAGGCCGAGGGCTTCTGGAAGAAGCGGGGCACGGCGGACGCGCAGAAGTGGGCGGCCGACGCGCGCGCACAGGCGGACCTGCTCGCGCAGGCGGTTACCGCTGGCAAGTGGGACGAGGCGAAAGCGGCAGTGGGTCCGCTGCAGCAGACCTGTTCCGCGTGTCACGGCGCATATCGGCAGCGGCTCGACGATGGATCCTATCGATTGAAAACGGAGAAGTGAACGGGAGAAGTGAAGTAATGATGCGTGCCTCTTTGATACTGAGCGCGGTCGGCATTGCCGCACTCACCAGTCTGACCGCTGCGCAGCCGAAGACGCGAATCAATCCACTGGTGGACCTCCTGGCGCAGAAGAAGCCCGTGTTCGGTCTCTACGCACCGAGCGCGAGGCGCGGCGGCGCGACCGATGCTGCCGCGCCGGTGAAGACGCCCGCGGACCTCGCGACCGAGGCGCTCGCATATGAAAACGGCGACATCCTGTTCAGCGGCGCGATGGAAGGGAACTTCGATCGCGGCTATGGTCCGTTCGCGGAGTTCGTGGGCGAGCTGGCGAAGTCTCCGGCGCGCCTGAAGCATCCACTGGTCACGAAAACTCCAAAGATCGCTGCCGATCCCGCGAAGGCGATCGACAACATCAGCCGGCAACTGAACCTCGGCGTGAGCACGGTCGTGTTCGTCGAGGTCGAGAGCGCCGAGGAAGTTCAGCAGGGGCTGGCCGCGATGCGCTTCAAGTCAAAAGGTGGTACGCGCCCTGACGCCGTGGGATCCGCGCCGGCGTATTGGGGGATCACCGAGCAGCAGTATCGCGAAAAGGCGGATCTCTGGCCGCTGAATTCCAATGGCGAGCTTGTAAACTGGACCATCGTCGAGAGCAAGGAAGGGCTGGCAAAGGTCCGCGAAATCGCCGCGGTGAAGGGCATTGGCGCACTATTCCCAGGGGCAGGCACGCTGCGTCGCGTGTTCTCGACGACCGGCGCCGACGGTCAGCGCGTGTTCGACGAAGCCGGATGGGAAACCGCGATCCAGCAGGTGCTGGCTGCCTGCAAGGAGTTCAACGTACCCTGCGGCTACCCTGCCACTGAGAAGGACATCGAGATGCGCATGAAGCAGGGCTTCAGCGTGTTCATCATCAACTGGGGCGACGCCGGTTTCCGCGCGGTGGACATCGGACGGAAGGCTGCCGGGCGATAACTGTCAACTCCAAACTCCGAACTACAAACTTCAAAGACTCCAAATCCAAAGCGCTCCAGCCGTCCAGTTCCTCCTGAGTCTATGTTGCTGTTTCTGAAGTTTGGAGTTGGAGTTTGTAATTGCAGTTATCTGTCTCGCCTCCCCGTCATAGGCACGAACTGAACCGGCAGCGTCTTGAGCG
>DATLLF010000093.1:0-16570 GCA_035537955.1 Vicinamibacterales bacterium
GTCTCCTGGCGCGCAGGCTCCTTTACGTTGACGTCGGCCCCCGCGTCGATCAGCGCCTTCACCGCATCGACGCGGCCGGAGGCGGACGCGAGCATCAACGCCGTCGCGCCGTTGGCGCTGGCGCTCTTTGCGTCAGCGCCCAGGGCGGACTGGCGCCGCTGCACTTCGCCGTCCGTCAAGGCTACGTGGACGCCGCCACGCTGCTGCTCGACAACGGCGCCGACATCAACCAGGTTGCCGGCGACAACAGCACGCCCCTCTTGATGGCGATCATCAACGGACACTTCGACCTGGCGAAGCAGTTGCTCGATCGAGGCGCCGACCCGCGGCACGCGAGCGACAACGGCGTCACCCCTCTCTACGCCGTCCTCAACGTCCAATGGGCGCCGAAGACGCTGTATCCGCAACCGCGCGCCTACACGCAACAGAAGCTCTCCCACATCGACCTGATGAAGGCGCTGCTCGACAAGGGCGTGGACGTGAACGCGCGCCTGACGAAGAAGGTCTGGTACTCGGGATACAACTTCGATCTTTCCGGCGTGGACGAGATCGGCGCGACGCCGTTCTGGCGCGCCGCGTACGCGAGCGACGTCGAGGCGATGCGGTTGCTCGCGGCCCATGGCGCCGATCCCAACATCCCGACGATGAAACCGGCCGGCCGGCCGCGGACCGGCGACGCCGGCGCGCGCGAAGGGGTCACCGACGTCTCAGGATTGCCTGCGGTGCCCACCGGCGGCTTCGGGGTGCCGCCGCTGCAGGCCGCCACGGGCGTCGGCTACGGCGAGGGCTACGCCGCCAACTCGCACCGCAACGCCCCGAGCGGATGGCTACCGGCAATCAAGTATCTCGTCGAGGAACTTGGCGCCGACGTGAACGCGAAGGACCACGACGGCAACACCGCGCTGCACCACGCGGCCGCACGCGGCGACAACGAGGTGATCCTCTACCTCGTTTCGAAGGGAGCCGACGTCACCGCCGTCAATCGTTCCGGCGAAACGACGGTCGACATGGCGAACGGCCCGGTGCAGCGGATCCAGCCCTTCCCCGAGACGATGGCTCTTCTCGAAAAGCTCGGCGCGAAGAACAACCACCGCTGCAAGTCCTGCTGAGCTCCGGCTCTCGGCTTCCGGCTTCGGGGCTTTGCGGCTTCCGGCTCTTATCCCCAAGGAGGAGATCGTGCAGAAGACCACTCTCGCTATTTCGCTAGCGGCAGCCGCGCTGTTGTGGGTCGTCGTGTCCGCACAGCAGGAGATGCTCCCGAGACCAGGTCCGGGCAGTGGCGTCACGAGCGTCACCGGATCGGTGAGTATCGCGAACACGCCAAACGTGCGCGCGACCCAGGACGGAGACTGGCGCGTGGCCGTCGCGAACACACCGAGCGTTCGCGTGACCGAGGTTCCGGCCCCCGCATTCCTGCGCGCTGCCACCACGTACGAGATCATCTGGACCGACGGCTATAAGGAGATCGTCACCGTCTCGAGCATCGCCGCGAACGGATGGATCGAGGTCGAGCGGGGCCGCCGATGGATCAACCCGTCGTCGGCACGGTCCATCAGTGAGAACCGGTGAGACAGTTCTCCATCATTGGCTCACGGCGCGCTTCCCCGGAGGAACCGTCGTCGTAAAACCTGATCGGCTGTCTCGTCATCGGGCTGCTGGCCGGCGCCATCGCAGCCGGCCGCTTTACGCTGCCGCTGCACTGGCGTGAGTTCGTCTTCGTCGGACTGCCCGGCGGCTTCACGACGTTCTCGACCTTCGGCCTCGACACGCTCAACGCACGCGGCGGTAGACACTGCGAGAGGCTGTCACCTGCGTGGCCGGTGTCCCCGAGCGCTCGATGATCAGATCACCCGCCTTGTCGATCCAGATGACGCGCTTCGTGCGCACCGTGACCGGCTGTCCCGTCTCCGCTCCTTCGCTGGTGGAGTCGATCACCAACTTGTCTCCGTCCCAGGAGGCGCGCGACTTCACCTTGATATCGCCTGGCGAGACGTTCTCCGTCTCCGTCCCGGTAAGGTCGTAGACCGCGACAACCGTCTCGCCCTGAACGGTGATGCGGAACGTCAATGACGTGTCCTTCTGCAGCGCGATGAACCGCTCACCGAGCATCGCGGCGAGAACGATGCGACCATCCGGCCCGGGCTGCATCGTTTTCTGCTGGTCGAACGTCCACGTGCCAGAGAAATCCGGACGCGTCTGCGGAACGCCGGCGAGCATCAGGGCAAGAAGGATCGATGTCACCACCGTGCGACCACAGCTATACTGCACGCCATCATGCGTCCACAGACCTTGCGGAAGCTTGCCTGGCTGTATACCGCAGGTTTCATTGGCATCTTCATCATTACTCACACGCCGGCGTTGACCGACGAGAACGGCCTGTCGTTCGGACTCTTCAAGATAGACCCGGTCGACGATTTCGTCCACCTGCTGTCGGGCATCGCCGGGTTCATCGTGGCCTGGCGGGCGCACTCGTACATCCCGCTGTTCTTCAAGCTCGTAGGCCTGGCCTATATGGGCGACGCGATCGTGGGTATGACGACGAGCCGCGGCCTGCTGGACGGAAGCCTGTTCATGCACGGACCGGCCTCTCCCGACTTCAGCGTCCGGAACTGGGCGTTGAACCTGCCTCACATCGTCCTGAGCGGAATTGCGCTCGTCATCGGTTTCATGAAGCGCGCGCGGGCGTCGCGCTGACGTGGCGAAGGCGAAGAGTCGAAAAAAGCGCTCGATGGCAGGACGCCTCGTGCGCCTCCTCCTGCGCCTGACCCGAGCATTGATCCTCGTGGTCACTCTCGCGGGCATCTGGTCGGCCGGGTTCATCGCCGCGAAGTGCTATAGCGGTACCCCCTCCGCGGACGCGACCGAGACGCCACTCGAGCGCGAGACCAGTTCCACCACTGTGGCTCACCGACAGGAAGCATCCACATACCTCACGCTCCCCGAGTGGTACATCGTCTACAACACCGACGAATACGCGCGTGCGCTGGCGACCCGTCCGCCGAGCGCGTTCGCGTACGTCGGTTCGGTCCGGCAGTACTGGCGTTACTACGGCGCCGCGTGTGACGCGACAAAGGGCGTCTACCCGTTCAGTCGCGAAAACCATCTGATGCTCGCGGTGGTCGGCTCCAGCTTCTCGATCGAGTACGCGCTCAAAGGACTTTACGAGAACACGTTCGGACGTCTCACGGAGTGGATCGGCGGGAACGACACGCCCGAGGACGCGTTCGCGCGGACGACAGCGGCCGAATACGGCACGTTCATGCACACCGTGCCGTGGTACGAGTTCCCGTTCGCGCAGAAGGTCCGCTCGCTCTGGACGACGACACCCTCGACCGGGCCGCACATGTTGCGGAAGTGGGAGCGGCGGTTCGCGCTCACGGCGGAGTACGGCGTCAAGGCGGGATACGGGTGGCTGATCGGGCGCGGCTCGCATGCAACCTACGGACAGGAGGACCTGACTGTCGAGGCGCTCCTCGAGAATGCCGGACCGGAGGTGTTCGCCGATGGCGTGGTGAAACGGGTTCGTGATTCGTCCAATGGCCGGGTGGTGGCCACGATACCCCGCTACGAAGCGTTCACCGCACGTGCACTCATGATGCTGCAGCAGGGCGCCCGGTTCGTGAACATCGCGGGCAACGACGAGATCCTCATCACCGTGCTCGTCCCGTCCGGCTGGACCGCGTCCGATGCGCACGCTCTGATCCTCGACGATCGTCTGCTCACCGACGTGACAACCAGACGAGTCGCGATGAAGGCACCGGTCAACGCACTTCATCTCCTCGTTCCGAAGCTCCAGGCGAGCGGCGCACGTGTGGAGCACCTGTATGACTACTAGCCGCTGGCGGACCTTCGTGAAGGTCGCCCTCGCTGTCGCGCTCGTCCTCGTTGCACGCCAGGCGTGGTACTACGCGGCAGGTCCGTCGGGCGAGAAGGACTGTGCGCCGGCCGCACCGCGGCCGTCTGGTGGCAGTACCGTCATCAACGATGTCAGTTGCCTGAATCCCACATTGGTCAGCGGCATCGTCCAGGTCCAGAGCGAAGCAGATGTTCGGCAGGCACTGGAATCCGCACGCGCTCGCGGCGTGAAGGTCTCCATCGCGGGAGCGCGCCACAGCCAGGGTGGGCAGGCATTCGCGAATGGCAACATCGTGCTCGACATGCGTCGCTTCAATCGCCTCGTGGTGAACGACCGGGCGCGGACGATCACCGTTCAGAGCGGCGCCACATGGCATGACATCCAGACCGCGCTGCATCCGCGGTTCGCCGTCAAAGCGATGCAGTCCACGGACCTGTTCACGGTCGGCGGATCGATCTCGGTCAACGCCCACGGGATGGATCACCAGGCCGGATCCGTCGGACGCACGGTCCGCTCGATGCGCGTCATGCTCGCAAACGGCGACGTGCGCACACTGACGCGCACATCCGATCCAGCGTTGTTCCGCCTCGTGGTCGGGGGCTACGGGCTGTTCGGCGTGATCCTCGATGCTGAGATCGAGATCACGCCCAATGCTGTCTACCGGTCCGGGCGCGAAGTGATGGACTATCGCGCGTTCCCCGCGTTCTTCGCGGCGAAGGTCCTCAAAGACGAGAGCTATCGGTTGCTGTATGCGCACCTCTCAACGGCGCCACAATCGCTGCTGCGCGAGACGCTTGTCTACACCTATCAGCAGGTGGATGCGCCCGAGGCGATCATCCCCGCGCTCGCCGACGTGCCGGGCATCGGGTTGCGACGCCTGGTGTTCAACGCGTCGAAGCTCGGAGGCCCCGCGATGCGGATGAAGTGGTGGGCGGAAAAGCACGTCGAGCCGTGGCTCGAGAGCTGCCCGGCAGGGAATTCGAACGGCTGCCTCGTCTCGCGGAACGATCCCATGCACGACTCGGTGCCGTACCTGATGAACCGTCTGGCCGGCGAGACCGACATCCTGCAGGAGTACTTCGTGCCGCGTGACACGTTGATCCCGTTCGTGGACGGGCTGCGCAGGATTTCCAGCGACAATCGCGCGAACCTGCTGAACGCGTCGGTGCGCGTCGTCCATCGCGAGGACAACGCTCTCACCTACGCGCCGACCGACATGTTCGCCGTCGTGCTCTACCTGAATCAGAAGACCGACGCGGAAGGCAACGAGCGGATGGCGCGATTCACGCGCGAGGTGATCGATCTTGCCATCCAGTCCGGCGGACGCTTCTTCCTTCCCTACCAGCTGCACTACACACCCGAACAGCTGCAGCGGGCGTATCCGGAGATCGAGACGTTCTTCAGAGCGAAGGACACCTACGACCCGGAGCACCTCTTCACGAACAGCTTCTACAACAAGTACGCGGGTCCGATTTTGAAGCCATAGGAAGGCCGGCTGAAGCCGGCCCTCGCAAATCATTCCGCCCTGAGGAGCGCGTTTGGATCGGACGCCGCCGCCGAAAACGCCGGCGCGCACGTCGACGCGATCGCGGTGCAGATCATCAGCGCGGCGGCGCCGCCAAGCACCAGCGGATCGGCAGCCACGAGTCCATAGAGGAGCGACTGCAGAGATCTGCCCGCGATGAGGGCGCCGGCAGACCCCGCCGCGGCCGCGATGAGCGTGAGGAACACCGCGTCCCTGAAAATGAGCAGGCGGACGGCGGCAGGGGACGCCCCGATCGCGATCCTGATGGCCATCTCGCGCTTTCGGAGCACGACCGCGTGCGCGAACGAGGCATACAGGCCGATCGCCGCGAGAAGCACGGCAAGCATGCTAAACAGCGTGAGGAGCGTGACCCCGAGCTGCCACGGACGCACCTGCCGTTCGAGCAACGAGGCGTAAGTCCGCACCCGTACGGGTGGGAGATCGGCGCGCCCGTTCGTCACCATGCGCGCCAGCGAATCAGGTGAAACGCCGCGCGACGCGTTCGCTTTGACCAGGAGACCGGCGATGCCCGGTCCGTGGCCGACGGCGACGGGCGGCGGCGGGATCT
Source organism: Vicinamibacterales bacterium (assembly GCA_035537955.1). Classification (GTDB taxonomy): domain Bacteria; phylum Acidobacteriota; class Vicinamibacteria; order Vicinamibacterales; family 2-12-FULL-66-21; genus JACDCA01. The sequence goes on from DATLLF010000093.1 coordinate 5,950, forward strand.
GCGAGAACGGCACGTAGTACTGCATGAGACGCGCTTCGTTCCCCTCCGGAACGACCGAGCGCTGGCGAACGTCGCGGGCGACGCCGACGATCTGCCGGCACGGTACTGCGCTCGATGGTGTCGGCGCTTCCGTTGCCGTGGACGGATCGAAATCCGGGTCGAAACCGATACGGATGCACTTTCCTATAGCCGTTTCGCCGGGCCAGACCGTCTTCGCCATCGTCTCGTTCACGATCACGACCGGCGCGCCGCGTTCGTCGGCGGGTGTGAACGCACGACCCTCGACGATCGTGATCCCAACAATGCGAAGGAACTCCGGGGTCGCCGCAATCAGGTACGGCAACTGCTGGCCCACGCTCGGTGCCTCTGACAGGCCCGGCACCGCGATCGGCGGCACGTGGAAATTTCCAAACGGCATGGACTGGTAGAAGGTCGCGAGCTCGACGCCAGGCAGCTTCCGAACACTCGACAGCGCGGCTTCGAACAGTGGATCCGTCTCGACCTGCAGGCCACCTCCCTGCTCGAAATCGACGAGCAGGACGCCGTCGGTCGTGAAGCCGAAGTCCTGATTCATCAGGCCATGAAGGCTGCGGCCGAACATCCCGGCGCCGCCGAGCAGCAGCACGGAGAGCGCCGCCTGAACGAGAAGAAGGCTTCGCTGAAGGGCACGTCCCGACGGCGCTTCCTTCAATTGCTCCGGCCGGTTGCTGGACGGCATGTGGGCAGCACCTATGGCCAGGGCAATCACTCCCGCAATCGCGCCCGCACCGGCGGCAACGGCCAGCGTCAACGGATCGAATCCGTCCCCTTCGACGACGCCTGGCAACAGCACGCGACGGACCGCTTCGTCGAACCAGCGCGAGAGCAGGAGTGAGGCAGCGGCCGACGCGAGCGCAACGCACAGCGACTCACCGGCCAGGTGTCGCAGCAGGAGCCCGCGGCCGGCGCCCAGGGCGACGCGGACGGTCATTTCTCGCCGTCGCTTCGCAGCACGGACGAGGAGGAGCGTGCCTGCGTTCGCGAGTCCGATGACCAGAACGAGCACGGAAAGGCCGACGAGCCACACGGCGATCCGCCGCTCCTGCTCCCCGATCCCCGCGCCCGCGAGTGACGAGAGCACGACCGTCCGTCCGGTCGCCGCGCTCGCCTGTGTCGCGGCCGCCGCGAGATCAGTCGGTGTAACGCGCACGACGATCGAAACGGCATTGCGAAACGGATTGTCCCAGCCGGGCGTGCCACGCATCGCCTCCTCGATCGGGAACCATGCATCGACCGCCTCGGGAGAATGTCCGCTGAAGCCCCGCGGCATGACCGCGGTCACCTCGAACGCGCTGCCGCGAAGCATGATCCTCCGGCCGAGGACGTGGGGATCACCACGAAGCGAGGACGTCCAGAAATCATGGCTGATCACAACCGCGGCAACGCCGTCGTCGAACGCCGCGCGTCCGAGTTGCGGCAACGCGCCAAGCACCTCGAAAAATCCGGAAGACACCAGCAGCGTCCGTGCGTCGACCTGTTCGTTGCCGATGACCACGGCGGAGGGCCCCGTCTGCCACGCGGCGGCACCCTTCACAGCGGCGGTCTCATCGCGGATGGTGCGGAAGGTTGGATAGGACGTTGAAGTCATGCGCATCGCCGGGTCATCGCCGGCGCGCTCGAACGCAACGATGAAAAGTTCCTCGGGATTGTGGAGATATCGTGGCGGGCTGAGCAGCGCGCGGTCGACGAGGCCCAGCATCGCGCCGTTGACACCGATGCCGAAGGCCAGTGTCAGCACGGCGAACGCCAGCAGCGTTCTCGAAGCTCTCAATCCCTTGACGATGGCCGTGAGATCACAACGCAGCCGTTCGAGAATGGGCATAAAGGCTATTCACCCCGCGACGATGAAAGGTTCCACTTCCGCGTGAGTAGAATCATCAGGAAAGGTGATTGGAACATGACTTCACGGATAGTGCTCGCTCTGACCATCGGTGTTTCGGTTCTTGCCGCGCCTCTCGCCGGCCAGGCGCGCCGCGCCATGACTATCGAAGACCTCATCGTGGCACCAAGGGTCGCCGATCCTTCGCTCTCACCGGACGGTCGAACGGTCTTGTTCGTTCGGACGACGACGGACGGAAAGACCGGAAAGCGGAACGCGGATATCTACAGCGTTCCCGCCGACGGTTCGTCCGAGCCCAAGGCGGTGCTCGAAGGAGATAAGACTGAAACGAATCCCCGTTGGTCTCCCGACGGTAAACGGTTTGCCTTCCTCTCGAATCGGGACGGAGCGATGCAACTCTACATCGCCGATGCGAACGGCAGTGACGTCAAGAAGGTCACCAGCCTGCACGCCGGTGTGCAGCCGCCGATCGCCTGGGCGGGCGATGGATCGAAGATTGCGTTCGTCTCGGACGTTTACCCCGACTGCCCCGACGAGGACTGCAACAAGAAGAAGGCAGAAGAAGCCGAATCGAATCCTGTGAAGGTGCATCGGCTGACACGGCTGCTCTACCGGCACTGGGACGAGTGGCGGGACACCACGCGGCATCACGTCTTCGTGGCTTCGGTCGGCGAGGGCAGGGCTCGTGATCTGACGCCAGGCGACTTCGATTCGCCGCCGACCCAGCAGGAGGATGCTGGCATCGCCTTCTCCGCCGATGGCCGGATGGTCGCGTTCGTCTCGAACCGTGAAGGGAAAGACAAGGAAGCGTGGACCACCAACAACGACGTCTTCCTGGTTCCGGCGGATGGCGGCGAACCACGGCAACTCACGAAGAACCCCGCTGCTGATAGGCATCCGGTGTTCTCGGGCGATGGCCGGACACTTTACGTGCTGGCGCAGCGGCGAGCGGGTTTCGAATCCGACCGCTGGTATATCGATGCCTATGACGTGCAGAGCGGATCGAAGCGCACGCTCTTCACGACGCCAGACCTCTCGGTGACCGATATCACCCTCAGCCAGGACGACGCGACGATCTGGTTCACAGCCGAGCGCGACGCACGCACGAATGTGTTCACCATCCCCGCATCCGGCGGTGAGCCGAAGATGGTGCTCAAGGGCGGATCCATCAACTCGGTTGCACCCGCTGGCGGATTCGTCGTCTTCGCGATGTCGTCGTTGACCGCACCGGCCGAGGTCTATCGCGCAGGCGCCGACGGCAGCGGCGTGAAGCCGCTCTCGCACGTGAACGATGTCTGGCTGAAGAACATTGCGTTCACTCAGCCCGAAAGCCTGACGGTGAACGTCGCCGGCGGACCAGTGCAGTACTGGCTGCTGAAACCGCCAAACTTCGATCCCGCCGCGAAATATCCGGTGGTGTTCCTCATCCACGGCGGACCGCAGGGCGCGTGGGGCGACGCGTGGTCCACGCGGTGGAATCCTTCCCTCTGGGCCGCCCAGGGCTGGCTCGTCGTGACGCCAAACCCGAGCGGGTCCACCAGCTTCGGCCAGGCGATGGTGGACCGCATCAGCGGCGACTGGGCGGGCCGCGTCATGACCGAGATCGACGGCGTGGTCGCCGCGGTGGCGAAGATGCCGTTCACCGATTCGCAACGGATGGGAATCGCGGGGGCGAGTTACGGCGGCTATGCCGTGGACTGGATCCTCGGACAGCAGCCAGGGAAGTACAAGGCTGCGGTGACGCACGACGGCGTGTTCAACCTCGAGTCGATGAGCATGGCCACCGAGGAGCTGTGGTTCCCGGAGTGGGAATTCGGCGGCCGCTCGTGGGACCAGAAAACCCGGGCGCAGTATGCGAAGTACTCACCGCATCTCTACGCGCACAAGATCACCACCCCCACGCTGATCATCACCAACGAACTCGACTTTCGCGTGCCCGTCGATCAGGGACTACAGATGTTCACGGTCCTGCGTCGCAACGGGGTTCCCTCCGAAGCACTGGTGTTCCCCGACGAAGGTCACTGGGTGCTGAAGGCGCTGAATAGCCGCGCCTGGCACGAGGCGGTCTTCGGGTGGATGAAGAAATATCTCTAGTCCGGCTTCCGGCTTCCGGCTTCCGGCTTCCGCGGCTTCGTTCACGGCCTACTCTCGCCGGGAGCCGGGAGCCCGGGAACCGGAAGCCGGGAGCCGGGAGCCGGAACGAAAGCGCACCGCGTACTGTTGACCGGTCAATTCGCGCTCTCTCTGGCGCTCCCGGTCCACCATCGCCGTTCCTGGTTATCAGCCGGCTCCCGACGAAGACATGGAGCTCAACTTCAACATCGTCTCGCCGACCTACTTCGAGACGCTGGGCATCGCGATTCGTGAAGGGCGTGCCTTCGACGGCCGCGATCGTGCCGGTCAGCCGGCGGTGGTGATCGTCAACGAAACGATGGCGACGAGATATTGGCCGGGAGCGAGCGCCGTCGGCCGCCACCTCGTATTCGACCCGCAAGCGCCGCCGCTGCAGGTCGTCGGCGTCGCCGCCGACGTCAAATATCGTGCGCTGCGCGAAGCCCCGAGCCCGAGCTTCTATTTGCCTCTCGCCCAGGATGCCGCGCGAAGGGGCGTGCTTCACGTGCGCACGGCGGGCGACCCTCGCACCGTGCTGGCGGATGTGCGGCGCCTGCTGGTGGAAGTGAATTCCGACGTGCCAGTCACCAGCATCCGCACGTTACGCGATCAGTCGACGCTGAACATGAACGACGAGCGAGTCGCGATGTTGATTGGCCTCTCGCTCGGAGCTTCTGCACTGGTGCTGGCGGCGGTCGGACTGTACGGTTCGATCTCGTATATGGTCGGACAGCGCACGCGCGAGCTTGGCGTCCGCATCGCCCTGGGCGCGACCGGCGGCGACATCCGCCGCGCCGTCCTCGGCCAGGGCCTCTGGATCTCGGCGGTCGGCGCCGCGCTCGGGATGGGTGTCGCGATTGTGCTCGCGCGCGCGATCCAGCAGCGCCTGTTCGGAGTGTCGCCCGGCGATCCGCTGACGCTCGTCATCTCGGCCGTGCTCCTCGCGACGGCCGCCGTCGTCGCGAGCTGGGCTCCTGCGCGACGCGCGGCAAAGGTGGATCCGCTCCAGGCGCTGCGGGCTGAATAGTCGCAAGGCCGAAGGCTGCATTCAGGCTTCAGCCCTTGCGCCATGAGAACAGCAGTCCGGACCACGTGTGATCGATTGCACAGACCTTTCGGTCCACCATCCCGCGCGGCAGGATGACTTCGCGGAGCACATCCTCCGTGAGGTCCGTCTTCATGCCCGACGCTTTCTTCGGCCACGCCATCCAGAGGCTGCCCTCCCCTTTCGCCGGCATGATGCGCTGGAGGTCTCCTTCGAGCTGCTTGCGCGAGGTAACGAACCAGATCGTGAGCGAGCGCCCGCTCACGACGCCGCGACGCAGCTTCGCTCCCGCCGGAAGGGCGCCAAGCGTCCCGGAAAAATCCGCCGGCGCGCCCACGAGGGAGACCTGACTGCCCTCCTTGATCTCGAGCTTCTTCGGCAGCGGCGTCCCGGAATATCCAGCCGGCGTCGGCACAGCTTTACTCATTCACGCTCCAGGCGCAGCGAAGCACTGAGCACCAGCACTGAGCACCAGCACTGAGCACCAGCACTGAGCACCAGCACTGAGCACTTAGCACTGAGCACTTAGCACCGAGGAGTGCACCCAGCACCGAGCACTGAGCACCGAGCACCCCTAGATTCACGCTTGTTTCTGCCGATACCGCGCCACGAGCATGGCGGCCTCGGTGCGATTGGGGTCCACCGTGCCGTTGAACTGCGCCCCCTCGGTGAGCTCGACCGATGGTGTCTGGATGTGGCCCTGGACGTGCGCGGACTGCTCGATCCGTACGCGTTGTGTTGCCATCACGCTGCCGTCCAGCCTCCCGGCGATGGTCACCGCCCTCGCGATGATGCGAGCCTTGACGCGTGCCGAAGCGCCGATCAGCAAATGCTGCTCAGGCAAGGTGATCTGCCCTTCGAAGGTGCCATCGATGGAGAGATCGCGTTCGGACGAGAGATCGCCGGCGATGCTGATGCCCGAGGGAAGGTGTGACGGAGGCTCCTGGTGGTCGGCGCGCATCTCTGAATTGTACGCGCGCGCCTGGCAATGCTGAAGGTTGAATGCCGAAGTAAAGGACAGGGAAGCACAGTGCAGAGCGGATCACCAGACCCCGACAAAGCGGGATCTGGTGATGTACGTGACGGTTACGCCATCAGAACGAGAAGCGCGCGCCGAGCCGCAGCACGCGCGGGTTCATGATCTCGAGGACGTTGTTCGCCGTAGGCAGTCGCAGATCGTACTGGCGCCCGAGAACGGTGTTCGAGTTCAACAGGTTGAACACGTCGAAGTCGAAATTGACCCGCGCGCGGTTCCACGTGAATTCCTTGCCGATGCGAAGGTCGAGCGAGGTCACCGAGGGCAGCCGGGCATCACCGACGTCGTCCGGCTGGAGGATGACCGCCTTCAGGTTGCCGAGCGGATCGCCTGTCGCCACCTGCGTCCGCTGGTAGACCATCGCGTATCCCTGGCGATTGACGAGATTCGCGGCGAGGTTGATGCCCCACTTCGCGCTGTACATCCCCGTGGCGGCGAACTGATACCGCGGCGCCACCATGAAGATACCCGACTTGCCGCTGCCGCTCGTCTGCCGCAGAACCGGTCCGCCGTCGACGTTCGGGTACGCCCCGAGCACGAGCGGCGCCGGACCCGGCAGAAGCTGCGGCGTCGGATCCATAATCGCTTCCGGGCTGTCGAAGTACTCGCGGTGATCGTTGGTCGAGAAGCCGAAGCGCGCCATCCAGCGATTGGAGAGCCGCTTGGTTGCCGCCAGTTCCAGACCCCAGTAGCGCTGCGAGTACCCGTCGCGGTCCACGTACTCCGTCGCGGTCTGGTTCTCGGGAGGATTCTCCACCACGTATAGCGGTACGCTGTACGATCCGATCGCCTCATGGGAGCCGGTCAGCGTTCCCGTCTGGATGTAGTCGTCGGAGCGGAGCCCCTGCACTGGTCTCCAGGTGAAGTTCACGAACTTGCGCCAGGTAAAGTTGGCCGACACGCCGAAGTTGGTGAAGATCTCGCGGTCGAGCCCGAGCACGAACTCGTGCGTCAGCGGTGTGCTGTAATCACCGATGCGGTGGTTCGGCGTGCCGACGTTCGCTGGATTATTGATATCGAAGCCGTAGAACGTGCAATCGCTGGAAGGGCTGTCGGGGGTGCACGTCCGACCGGCGATCTCAGCGGGATCCGCGACGCCGTTTCCGTTCAAGTCAGCGACGTCGTAGAAATACACGCCGCGCAGCGAGCCGACAGTCGAGTAGAAGCCGGCCTCCCCGGCGTTCATCTGTGACGCAAACGTCGCGTAGCTCGCGCGCGCGATCGTCCTGCGATCTTCCGTCAGCGCGTACGTCACGCCGATTCGGGGCGTGACCGCATTCCAGACGATCGCGTCGTCGGCCGCCTGGCCCGTGAGGTCCGGCAGCAAGTCGGGCAGCACGGCGTTGCCGGTCTGAGAGTACGAGCGCACCGATGACGACTGACGGTCCCAGCGCAGGGCCAGGTTCAGCGTCAGGCGATCGAACGTAAGCGTGTCGCCGATGTAGGCATTCATGTACTTGCCCTGCGTCCCCGTGAACTGGTTCCACGCGGTGACACCGGCGATGAGGTTCGGATAGCCCGCCCACGTCGTGGCGATAGCATCTCCGGGAACGGTATACGCGGAATCGACGTCGGCCGTACGATAGCCGAAGCCGAACTTGATCTCGTTGCGGCCGCGGAACAGATTGCCGTCCATCGCGAGGTTCGACTGCGGACGATCGGTCCTGTATTCGTACCAGCTCCCGCGGCCAACCCCGGCGTCGTCGGCGAAGATCATTTTCGTATCGAGTCCGCCCTGCGGCGTGAGGAAGAAGCCGCCCTTCACGTGCGCGTACCGTCCCGTGAGAAACACGCTGTTGCCCACGACGTAGTTCGCTTCACCCTTGTAGACCTCTGTCGGCCCTCCCTGGTTCCACGTCGTCTCGGGCGGGCGGGTGACGCCGGCGTTGCGTCCGAACTTCAGCTTCTCCCCTCGGAAGAACGTGAAGGATCCGCGGAGGGCGGTCGTGGCCTGTCCGGTTGCCTTGAAGGAGTAGTTCTCGAGCTGGGTTTTATCGGGCGTGTTCGCCAGCGTCAGCAGCGTGACGTCGGTTTTGCCAAACGCGCCCCACGCCCACAGGCGGTCGCGATAGAGCGGCCCGCCGAGCTCGAACCCGTAGTCGCGGTACTCGTCGATGCGATTGCCCTTCCCTCCTGTACCCCCGAGAGAGGCTTGCAGGTCGTCGGGCAGGTTCGTCGACTGCATCGATTCGTTCTCGAAGTAAATGCGCGTGGATCCATGCGGCGTGTTGCTGCCCGCTTTCAGGACGAAGTTGAGGCCAACGCCGGGCGTGGCACTCTGCGCATCGGCGCCGCCTGTCGTCACCGCGATCTCCTGGAACATGTCGAAGTCGTAGTAACCCGGCGACGAACCGAGTGCGGACATGTCGGTGATCGGGATGCCGTCGAGGCTCCACGTGTTGTCACCGCCCGAAGCCCCCTTCGCCTGATAGTTCGACTGCTGCCCCGACTCGGCGCCGCCGACGTTTACGCGGTCGACGATGACGGAAGGGACCGTCTGAAGAACGACCCACGGGTCGCGGGCCGAGGGAACGTTCTGCAGCTCGTCGTACGTCACGTTGGTTCTCGTCGCGGTCTCCTTGGGATTGATCACGGGAGAGGTCCCCGTAACATCCACCTGCGTCGAGACACCGCCGACGGCCATGCTCACCTTCAGCGGAACGCCAGTGCCAGCCACAACCGGAACGTTGCGGTTGACGTACTCGTTGAACCCCTCGATCTTCGCCGACACGGAATACGTGCCGGGCGCGAGGTTGAGGAAGTGCGCCTCACCTTTATCGTCCGTGACCGCCGTCGCGTCCTGCGGCCCCGAAATCGCGACCGTGACGCCGGGCAGCACACCACCGGTGGCATCGCTCACCGCGATGTCGATGCGGCCCGTGTGGACCTGCGCCGCGGCCGGCACCGCCATCGCAGCAAGGCACAAGGCGACGAGCGTCGCCCACGCCATTCGTACGTTGATCCTCATTCTGGGCTCTCCAATGTTGGATTGCATGCGCGTCGACGCCATGCCTCGCGCGGTGCGCAATTTGTGCAACCGGTGAGCCACGACAGAAGCGATCGCGTCACTGCCAGGGCCGAACGGTGTGTCGAATCGTCTCGGGGTGAGACGCAGCCATCAGTGACGGCCGCACAAAGATCGGGTGTGAGTGTGGCTCGATCCCCACGGAGTGGAATCACCTCGTGGAATTGCGCGGTCCGATGATCCTCGAGCGATTCAGCACGATGGATCCAATCCTTCGTAATCTCGTAGCGAGGGATGAGGGTTGGGACGAAAGAGGACTTATGATCTCGCCATGATGAGACTCTTCACCGTCGCCGGTATCGCTCTGATGGTCGTCGCGTCGCTTGTCGCCGCCTCCGCCGAGCACGCGTACGCCCGCCAGCAGAAGTTGAAGGTTCATATCTCCGTCGACATGGAAGGTGTCGCTGGTGTGGTCACGAGCGAGCAGCTCGGCCCGACCGGATTCGAATACGCGCGCTTCCGCGAGTTCATGACACGTGAGGCGCTGGCGGCGGTGAACGCCGCGAAGGCGGCCGGAGCAACGGAGGTGATCGTCGCCGACTCACACGGCAACGGGCAGAACCTGCTGATCGAGCAGTTCCCCGCCGACGTTCGCGTGATCCGCTCGTGGCCGCGCCGTCTGGGCATGGTCGCGGGTGTCGACGACAACGTCGATGCCGCGATGTTCATCGGCTATCACGCCGGCACCAACAATCCGTCGGGCGTGCGGGCGCACACGTTCTCGAGCGCCAACCTCACGCGCGTGGCGCTGAACGGAACGAACGTGACCGAGGGCGCGTGGAACGCCGCGGTCGCCGGGCACTTCGGGGTGCCAGTCATCATGATGTCGGGAGACGATGCGGCGATAGAGGAAGTGCGGAAAGCGGTCGGCGGAATAGAGGCAGCAGAAACCAAGCGCACGCTCGGTTTTCACTCTGCGCTCACGCTCACGCCGCAGGCCTCGGCGACGCTGATCGGGGAGCGCGTGACGGCCGCGCTGCGGCGGCGAAGCGAGTTCCGTCCACTGAAGGTGCAGACGCCCATCGTCGTGGACGTCAGCTTCAAGAACTACATGGCGGCGGAGGTGCTCGCCTATCTGCCGATCTTCGAGCGCGTCGATTCACACTCGATCCGCTTCCGCGCGAAGGATATGGTGGAAGCATCGGCCATCATGTCGTTCATCGGTGAGTATCGCGCGGATATCACGCCCTGACGGCTACGGGATCACCGCCTCCAGTTTCCACCGCAAGGTGACCTGTCCGGTTCCTGCTATCGTGATGCCGGGCGGAAGTATCAGAGACCACGCGAGGTCGACCCGGCCTGTGCTCGCGTTGACTCTGCTCTCGTAGACCTGTGTGTAGGCCGCTGTGCTGAGCGCCCCGTTCATTCCGGTGCCGTTGGTCGCCGCACTCGTCGTCCACGTCACATTCGCGAGCGGCACGCTGACTCCGCCGACTGTCAAGGGACCGTCGGCCTTCACGCTCACCCGCAGCGCCTGTCCCGCGCCGAGCTTCGCCTGGTTGAAGGACACACGGAAGCCCGACA
>DATLLF010000094.1:0-5239 GCA_035537955.1 Vicinamibacterales bacterium
CGGCCAGCGCACCTCCGCCTCCGCCACATGCAGGCATCCAGTCTCTGCTCGCGATTCTGCTCGAAGCGGTCCAGCGGTCGCGCGCCGGGCAGCATCCCGACGCACGCCGCTTGCTCGAAATCGGCGAGCTGGCGCTGAAGATCGACCCGTCGGCCGCGGCGTGGCAGGGCATATCCCGTGAAATCACCGCCGCCGGAGACACGGCGGCGCTCGAACGCGTCTCGGCCCAGGTGTCGGGTCAGCTCGTAGCTGGAACCGTGCCCCGGACGGGAATCACTGCGTTGGAATCGCCGATCGAACGTGCGTTCCGGACGGAGCGGCGGCGATGACATTCGCCCTGCGGCTGGCCGCCGTTGTCATAGCGGTTGCGGGCCTGGTGGACCCGGCGATCGCGCGCCGTACGCGCGCGCCGCTGGCGGTGGAATTTCGGTTGCCGCCTGCATCCGACCCGCAGTATGCACTGGCGGTCGCCCTTCGAACCGCGCTGGTGCGGCAGCTCGAGCGGGACGCCGTGATAGACGGGAGCCTCGCGCCGCAGGCGGTGATAGCGATTGGAAACGCAAACATCGATGGGCAGGATTCGGCTCGTGTCTTCGCGGTTCCAGTGACGGTTCCCGGCCCGCAGACGACGATCCTCGCATTTACCGCTCCGAGACGCACGATGACGGCACAGCGAGTGGATCTTATGGCATCGATGATTGGTAACGGGGTCGCCGGGCGCACCTCGTCGATTGCTCTCGAAGTTCGTGGCTCTGTTCTTCAGACCACCCGGCACACGTGGCGTGCCGACGGCGAGCGGTTCGACGGCCGATTGACGTTTGTTCCGCCTGCCGCGGGCGTGTACCGCGCCCGCGTCCGTGTCAGCACGGATGAGGTGCGGGATTTGTCCATCGCCGACACGATGATTGTGGCGAGCGATGCGCCGGTACGAGTACTCGCGTACGAACCGCGTCCGTCCTGGCCGGTAACGTTCGTCCGTCGAGCTCTCGAGTCGGATACGTTCTTCGACGTCGCATCGACAGCAGCTACTTCGCGACCGTCTGCTACGGTGAGCGGTGACACGCCGAAGTCTCTGAGCGACGTCGATGTGGATCGATATGACGTCCTGATCGTTGGGGCGCTCGACGATCTCCGCAACGGCGACCTCGAAGCGCTCGACCGGTTCGCGAACAGACGTGGCGGCACACTGCTTCTTCTTCCGGACAGGCAGGTGCCCGGCGCAGTCCAGCGGTACTTCGACCTGCCGCGGCTGGACGAGGTTCTCGTCGAAAAACCCCTGGGGGTTCAGGCTGGCAGCTTTTCTCTGCAAGCGAGTGAACTGTTGCTGGCTCCGGCCTCGGAGCAATCGATTGCGACCGTGCACCAGGCAGGCCGCCCAAGAACAGCGATCGTCACAGTCGACAGGGGAGAGGGCCGCGTTATCCTCTCCGGCGCACTCGACGCGTGGCGGTATCGAGCGAGCTCAGGGGATGGGTTCGGATCGTTCTGGCGTGCGCTCGTTACCGACACTGGACTCGCGGCGCCGCCAAAGCTGCAGGTAACCGTTGATCGAGCAATCGCGCGGCCCGGCGAAGACGTGAACGTTTCGATTGGTGTGCGCCCGACCGAGCTCGACCGCCGAGGGGACCGGTGGTTCATGCCGACGGTGTCGGCATCACTCATCGATCCAGCGGGGAAGACGCAAATTGTCAGGCTTTGGCCTGCCGCGCGGGTCGGTGGCCTGATCGGCCGCGTCAGGGCGGTCCATCGCGGCCGTCACACGCTCACAGCGTCGATGACGGGCGCGTCCACGACGATACCGCTGCTGATCGAAGACGACGTCACGCGTCCGGCCGCTGATGCGGGTGCGGCCAACGCATACGCTGCGGTCGCAACCGGCGGTGCGGTCGCCAGGGATCCCGACGAGGTGGTGCGCCTCGCGAAGAAGATCGACACCGGCGTGGAAGAACGCACGACGTATCCGATGAGATCGTGGTGGTGGATGCTGCCCTTCACCGGCCTGCTCTGCGTCGAGTGGACCGTTCGCCGCCGTTCGGGATTGAAGTGATCGACACATATCTCGTCTATCTGCGTGATGTTCGCCGGATGGCGCCGAACACATTGGAAAGCTACGCCCGCGACCTCTCGCAGCTCGCGGCGTACGTGGAGAAGCGCGGCCTTCTGCTCGAGACACTCGACCGACGGGACCTGGAAGCGTTCGTGCGCGCGCAGGTGGCCTCGGGCCTCGCGTCGCGATCCATTGCACGACTTGTCGCGTGCGTGCGCGGCTTCTACAAGTTCGCCACGGTGGAACACAAGCTGCCGAAGAACCCCGCCGAGGACCTTCAGTCGCCTCGCGCGTGGGCGTCGCTTCCGAAATTTTTGAGCCTCGAAGAAGTGGACCGGCTGCTCGCGCAGCCCGACGTGACCACGCCCCGCGGTCTCCGCGACAAGGCGCTGATCGAGGTCCTGTATGCGACGGGCCTGCGTGTGTCAGAACTGATTGGTTTGAGGGCCGGCGACCTGAATCTGGAAGACGGCTATCTCACCTGCATCGGCAAGGGGAACAAACAGCGGATGGTTCCGCTCGGACAGGAGGCAATCGATTGGGTGCGCCGCTATTTGAGAGAAGGCAGGGCGGCGCTGCTGAAGAAAAAGTCCTCGCCGTGGCTCTTCGTGAACGCGCGTGACGGCGGTTCGTTGTCGCGAGTCGGCTTCTGGAAAGTCCTGAAAGCGTACGGCATCGCCGCAGGCATCTCACGAGAGCTGAGCCCGCACGTGCTCAGGCATTCGTTTGCGACGCATCTGCTCGATCGCGGCGCCGATCTTCGGATGATCCAGGTGATGCTCGGTCATGCCGATCTGTCCACGACCCAGATCTATACCCACGTCCTCGAAGCGCGTCTGCGGTCGGTCTACGATAAGTACCACCCGCGCAAATAGACGCGGAGCCTGACTATTGAGCGGATCCCGTCGGCGGCGCAGTTGACTCGCTCGACGCGTCGCTTTCCGGCGTTGTGCGTTCGACTTCGATCGTGCACTCCGCCAGGACGGCTGCGAGCGCGCCGATCGCGGCCGCAACCGGCGCAATGACCGCGCCGATCAGGCCGACCGTGACCGGAAACTCCGCCACGGTGCGCCCGCGCTGCTTGACGACGACGCGGCGGACATTGCCTTCGTCGATCAGGCGCGCGACCTGCGCCAGGATCTGATCGGTCGTTCCTTCGAGTTGCTGCCAGAACGTTTTCATGTCCCTATGGTGCCGCAAATCCAGTAAACTTGTCGGATTTGGGATTAGCCAAAGGAGACCAATGAGCCGTAAGGGCCGCTATCTTTTCACGTCCGAATCGGTGACCGAAGGGCATCCGGACAAGATCGCCGATCAGATCTCGGATTCGATCCTCGACGCGATTCTCGCGCAGGACCCGGTCGGCCGTGTCGCATGCGAAACGCTCGTCACGACGGGCCTCGCGATCATCGCCGGAGAGATCACCACCAGCTGCTACGTGGACTTTCCGAAGATCGTCCGCGAGACCATCAAAGACGTCGGTTACACGCGCGCCAAGTTCGGGTTCGACTCGGAGACGTGCGCGGTCCTGTCTTCGATTCACGAGCAGTCGCCCGATATCGCGCAGGGCGTTGACCCCGGCGGCGCCGGCGATCAGGGTCTCATGTTCGGCTATGCCTGTACCGAGACTCAGGAGCTCATGCCGCTCCCGATCATGCTCGCGCACAAACTCGTCCGCGGCCTTTCCGAGACGCGCCGCAGCGGCGTTCTCGAGTATCTCCGCCCCGACGGCAAGTCGCAGGTGAGCGTTGAATACGATGGCCACAAGCCCGTTCGCGTTGACACGGTCGTCATCTCGACGCAGCACAGCTCGACGGTGAACAACGACACGCTGCGCGAAGACATCACTGACAGGATCGTCAGCAAGGTGATCCCGGCCGAGATGATGGACAGCAAGACGCGGATCCTCATCAATCCGACGGGCCGCTTCGTCGTCGGCGGACCGCACGGCGACGCCGGCGTCACCGGACGCAAGATCATCGTCGACACATATGGTGGTGCCGCGCCGCACGGCGGCGGCGCCTTCTCGGGCAAGGATCCGACGAAAGTAGACCGTTCGGCGTGCTACATGGCCCGCTACGTCGCGAAGAACGTCGTCGCGGCCGGCCTGGCGAGCCGCTGCACCGTGCAGCTGGCATACGCGATCGGCGTTGCGGAGCCGGTCTCGGTCTTCGTCGATACGCACGGCACCGGCACCGTTCCCGAGGAGAGGATCAGCGAGATCATCCGCGGCAACTTCAAGCTGACGCCGCGCGGAATCATTGAAACGCTCGATCTCCGTCGACCCATCTACAGAAAGACGGCGGCGTTCGGCCACTTCGGCCGTACGGAGCCGGAATTCACCTGGGAGCGCGTCGACAAGGCCAACGCGCTTCGCGCCGATGCCGGGGTCAGGGCAGGCGTGGAGGCGGTCTGAACTTCCGAGCTTTGCGTTCAGAATCCCACCTGTCAGTTCCAACGGGATTTTGAGTGAGAAAGCTGTTCTTCATGGCGGCGGCCGTTGTGGTCGCCGCCGTTTTTTTTCTCCTCGCTACACTCCCGCCCTCTCCCTTCTCCGTATCCCTCGACGGCGTCAGTCAGGATCTCCTTCACCGCACGATCCGCGGCGCCTATCACATTCACACGACCCGATCCGATGGCGCCAGAAGCAAGGGCGTCGTCGCCACGGCGGCAGCACGCGCAGGATTGCAGTTCGCGATCTTCACCGATCACGGCGATGGCACACGTGCCCCGGATGCGCCGGCGTACATCGACGGTGTCCTGTGCATCGATGGTGTTGAGATCAGCACCAACGGCGGCCATTACGTCGCGCTGGATCTCCCGGCGGCTCCGTATCCGCTGGGCGGCGAGGCGGCGGCAGTCGTCGAGGACGTCAGGCGACTCGGCGGGTTCGGGATCGCCGCCCATCCGGACCATCCGAAACAGGAGCTTGCGTGGACCGACTGGAGTGCGCCGATCGATGGCCTCGAATGGCTGAACGCAGATGCGGAATGGCGTACCGAGGGGCGACTCGCGCTCGCCCGGACGCTGTTCGCCTATGTTTTTCGTCCCGCCCCGGCGCTTGCGTCGGTTTTTGACCGACCCGCGAAGACGCTGGAGCGATGGGACGCCGCGAGTAGAGATCGCCGGGTGATCGCTCTTGCGGCTCTCGATGCGCACGGTGGTGCGTGGACGCCTTCGGGTGAGAACGGC
>DATLLF010000095.1:0-3310 GCA_035537955.1 Vicinamibacterales bacterium
CGTCGGGCATTCGGCGGGTGGGCACCTGGCGATGTGGGCGGCAGCACGGCTTCGCCTGAAGAAGACAAGTGATCTCTATCTTCCAAACGCACTTCCGGTCCGCGGCGTGATGGATCTCGCCGGCCCAGTCGACATGACGGCCAACGTCTCCGGATACGAGGCGCTGTGCGCCGACCCGGTTATCACCTCACTCATGGGTGGCACGCCGGCCGAGGTCCCCGACCATTACGGACAGGCGTCGGCGATTGCGCTGTTGCCTCTGGGAATCCCACAGGTACTGGTGTTGGGCTCGCATGAGGAATTCGTTCCCTTGTCCGCCGTCGACGCGTACGTGAGGGCCGCGACGGCAGCCGGTGATCACGTGCAACGCATCCTGATTCCGGGCGCCGGGCATTTCGAAATCGCCAGCCCGCTCTCCTTTACCTGGCCGCAAATCAAAGTCGCCATCGGGTCGCTCGTCGACGGGAAGCTGGCCCCATAAAGTTCAACGAGTGCCGGGTTAGATCCTGACTAACAGCGCAGGGATCCGCTATCAACGATTGCAAATCGGTCGTCACTTGGCGACATGAACGAAGCCGCTGGCGCGGCGGCCGACGGGCAGCCGGGTCATTCGTAGCAGGATAGGGTGCGTGGTCACAGGAGGTGTCTGTGACCAAGCTACTGCAATGCCTGCGCGACGAGCTGGTGCGCCGCGACTACGCCGCCACAACCATCCGCAGCTACATCCAGATCGTTGAGGCGTTTCGCCAGCACACGGGTGCGCGCCTCGATCGGATCAGCCCGACCCAGCTCCGACGCTACCACTTATTTCTCCTCGAGGAGCGACGGCTGGCCGTCGGGACCGTGGTCACGCAGATCTGCGCGCTCCGGTTCTTCTGCCGCTATGTCCTCCAGCGGCGCGACGTGCGCGAGGACCTGCCGTATCCGAAGCAGCGGCTCCGCTTGCCCGTCGTCCTCAGCCCCGATGAAGTGCAGCGCCTGATCGCCGGCGCGAAGAATCTCTATCACCGCACGATGCTGCTGACGCTCTATGGCGCGGGCTTGCGCCGGAGTGAACTGTGCCATCTCAAGGTCCGCGACATCGATAGCCAACGCATGGTGCTCCGCGTCGAGCAGGGCAAGGGCGGCCGCGATCGCGAGATCCCCCTGAGTCGCACGCTCCTGACAGCGCTGCGCCAGTACTACCGCTGGATGCGACCGCGCACCTATCTCTTCCCGGGCACGCAGCACGGGTGGCGGGCCGATCGACCGATCACCTCGAAGGTGATCTGGGAGGCGGTCCGTCTCGCCGCGCGCAAGGCCGGCATTGACAAGCGCGTGACGCCGCACACGCTGCGGCATACCTACGCGACGCATCTACTCGAGGCGGGCGCCGACCTGCGGACGATTCAGCTGCTGCTCGGCCACGCCGATCTCTCGCACACGTCGGTGTATCTCCACCTGTCGCGACGGCATCTTCATGCAGCGCCGAACCCGCTCGAGCAATTGCGGCTCCCGACGCCGGTGGTGTTGCACCGGTCTCGATTACTCCGGAAATCAACGTCGTGAGCCGGCCTGCGGTGGAGGTGGCCGATATCTTCCACGCGCAGGGTGACACCTTCCTCGAGCAGCATCCCTGGCTGAGCGTACAGCAGCGATCCGTCCTGCGAGCGATCGCGCGTTGTCGCACCGCCGCCCTGGGTGGGCACGTCGATCGGTGTGACGCCTGCGGGCATCAGGCCATCTCCTATAACTCGTGCAGAAATCGGCACTGCCCGAAGTGTCAGGCGCAGGCGCGTACCCGGTGGCTCGCGGCGCGGGAGCGCGAGCTCCTCGACGTGCCCTACGTGCATGTCGTCTTCACGCTGCCGCATGCACTGCTGCCGCTCTGTTATCGCAACGCAACACAGCTCTACACCTGGCTCTTCCAGGCGAGTGCGGCTGCGCTGCGTGAGGTCGCCGCCAACCCGCGGCACCTTGGTGCAGAGATCGGCATCCTCAGCATCCTCCACACGTGGGGGCAGACACTCGTCCGCCATCCCCACGTGCACTGTGTCGTGCCCGCCGGCGGTCTGTCGCCCGATCACCAGTATTGGATTCGGTCGAAGTGCGCAGGCTTCTTCCTCCCGATCACGGTCCTCAGTCGTGTGTTTCGAGGGAAGTTTGTCGCGGCACTCCGTCGCGCCTACGTACGGGGCGACCTGGACCTTGCCGGCGCGACCGAGCGCCTGCGCGATCCGGCGCAGTGGCACACCTTCGTCGATGCGCTCTTCGAGACCGACTGGATCGTCTACGCGAAACCGGCCTTCGGTGGGGCGTCCGCGGTGCTGCGGTATCTGGGGCGCTACACGCATCGGGTCGCGATCAGCAACCATCGATTGATCGCCTTCGACGGCGAGCGGGTGACCTTTCGGTGGAAGGATTACGCGCACGGGAATCAGTGGCGCACGATGACGCTGACCGCCATGGAATTTCTCCGGCGCTTCGTGCAGCACATCCTGCCGCGTGGCTTTGTCCGCATTCGGCAGTGTGGCTATCTCGCCAGCACGTGTCGCACCGCGCGTCTCGCGCTCGCTCGGCGCCTCCTCCGACGACCCGCGCCACCCTCGATGACGTCTTCGACACCGCCCGCATGGCACTGTCCGCGCTGCGGAGCGCCGATGGTCCTCGGCCCGATCATCTCCAGGCTCCAGCTGACCGTCGTCACACTCGGCTTCGACACCTCATGAGCCTCCAGCCACGGCATCGTGACCGGCGTCTGCGCCAACGTGGTCGCTCACGTGTCAGCAGAAGTGTGCCTCGATGCATGGTCGCAGCCCGTCACATCCGGCGCTGCTCCCGTACGCGCGACGGACGGCGTGCGGGCCGCCGCCGCTCGCGCGGCGACGGCTCCTCGATCGACGACGCTTCACGCTCGACGATCCCGATTCCAGCTCCATAGCCGGCCGCCGCGCCAGCGGCTTCCTTCAAGTCTCGTTATCGAAAGTGCCTCGGCCTCATCATCGAGCTCCCTGTCAGCACCTTTGCGCCGAGGCACTTCCGATCAACGCTAGCGACTACTCGTTATTGACCCGCGTTTTCGAGCCGCTCGCGATAAGATCCGGCCCACCCTTCGCAGTTTGACACTAACTTCCGGTACGCGCCTCGGGCCCTATGAAATCGTCGCGCCGCTCGGTGTCGGTGGCATGGGCGAGGTCTACAAGGCGAAAGACACACGACTCGACCGCACGGTCGCGATCAAGATCCTGCCCTCAGCCGACCCGGACCTCAAAGCCCGGTTCGAGCAGGAAGCCAAAGCCATTGCCGGCCTCCAGCATCAGCACATCTGCAC
>DATLLF010000096.1:0-3593 GCA_035537955.1 Vicinamibacterales bacterium
CCATTCGCGCCGTACAGGGCTGGCGGTACGATCCGCCCGCTCACGGGCCGATCTCGTTCCCCGTGCTGATCAGCATCTCGGATGGAGCGGATGCCGGCGCGGCGTCCGTCGCCCCCGGCGTTGCGCCCGCAGGTGGCATCCGCACCGATGGCGCGCTCCGTGTCGGCGGCACCATCAAGACGCCAGTGAAGATCAAGGACGTGCGGCCTGTCTATCCGCCCGAGGCTCAGGCCGCGAGAGTGACCGGCGTGGTCATCCTCGAGGCCCGCATCGGCGAGGAGGGGGCCGTTGAAGACGCGCGGGTGCTTCGCTCCATTCCGCTGCTCGATCAAGCGGCCATCGATGCGGTGATGCAGTGGCGCTTCCGGCCGACGCTGCTGAATGGCAAGCCAACGGCGGTCATCATGACCGTGACCGTGAATTTCACGATGCAGGTAGCCGCTTGGGAGCGGCGGATGGAAGTCGCGCCCGAAGGGCGCGGCACGGGGAGCGCCGACCCGGACGCGGCGAACCGACAGGACGCGCCGGTTGCACCGCTGCAGTCTCCTGTTGTCGTCAAGGATGTGAAGCCGAAGTACACGCGCGAGGCTATGGACGCCGGCGTGCAGGGTTCCGTGGAGGTCGAGGCGCTGATCGGCACCGATGGTCACGTGATCGACGCGAAAGTCCTCAACGGCCACCCGATGCTGAACGAGTCGGCGCTCGATGCTGTACGGCAGTGGGAATTCAAACCCATCGCCGAGCCGAAAACGGTCAATATCGAGCTGACATTCTCATTGCGTTCGAAGCGATAGAATCTCTACACGTCGAATTCAGCGACAACCGGCGCGTGGTCGCTCGTGCCGATCTCGCGCTGTACGACGCATCCCTTCACACGCGCGTACAGTGAGTCGCTGGCGAGCACATAATCGAGGCGCCAGCCGATGTTCCGCTGGCGCATGTTCCTCCACGGCGCCCACCACGTGAACATCTGATCGTTCTCGGGCTCGAGGGCCCGGCCGACGTCGACGAGCCCGTGGCCGATGATCCGCTCCAGTTGCGCACGCTCCTCCGGGAGCTGCCCGATCGCACGCGGCTTCCGCTCCCTGGGATGCACGTCCATCTCCGTACGTGCGATGTTGATGTCGCCGCAGATGACGAGCGGACCGCCGGGTGTCTCATCCTGTGTGAACTGCCCGAGCGCTTCGAGAAAACGCATCTTTGCCGGAAAGTCCTTGCCGCCGTTCGGCACGTACACGGACGCCACGGTCGCCTGCGGCAGCCTCGCGAGCACGATCCGGTTTTCGTAGTCGAACGACGGATGCTCGAAAACGGGCCGCTCCGCGGAAAACTCCCTGCTCACGTGAAGCGCGACCCCCGAGTAGCCTTTTCCTCCGTGCCAGTAGCACCAGTACCCTTCGATCTCGCAGAGCCACACCGGCAACTGGTCGAGCGTCGCCTTGATTTCCTGCAGGCACACGACATCGGGTCGCTCCGCCTCGATCCACTCCTGCACCTGCCCCTGTCGCGCGCGGATCCCGTTGACGTTCCAGGTGGCTATTTTCATCTCTCTCCGGGGGACTTCGTCCCCCGGACCCCCTTACACGCTCGCTCGCGGGGGCCCCTAGCCCCGCTCCGCTCGCGTGGCTCGCTCGCGGCGCTCGCTCGCCAGCGCAATGATTCACTCATATTTCTCCTCGTGCCGGGCTTGAACGGCACTGGTCTTGCCATTATCAGGTTGGATTGGATCATGTCGCTCGACTCCGCGCTTCTCTGGTCGCTCATCGCGGCGGCGTCCATCGCGATCGGCACGTACATCGTCCATGGCGCCTGGCACACGCTCGGCGCGTGGCGGTTGCGACGCGCAGGGCCGCGCCGGCTTTCCTCCTCCGCGCACGTGCTCTGGCGGGACCCGGGAGACGTGTCAGCGCTCGATCTCGCCGCAGGACCTGGTGGCGAGGATGGCCGCCCTGCGCCGCCCTTTCAGTTCGTCGAGGAGCACGGAGCCGGATCGCAACCGTGTGTGACCCTGCGCGACGTGCGGCAACGTCGATGGCGTGTCAAGTGGGGCAACGAGGTGAACTCGGAGACCTTCGCAGTCCGCATCGTATGGGCGTGCGGATTCTTCGCCGAGACGACGCACTTCGTCCGTGAAGGAACCGTGACCGGCGCCGCCGGCCTGCAGCGCGCGGCCGCGTGCCTCGACGAGCACGGGCACTTCACGTCGGCGCGATTCGAGCTCGACGATTCTGCCGTCAGAAAGCACTTCGAAGAACACAGCTGGTCCTGGAACGACAACCCGTTCCTCGGATCGCGTGAGCTGCAGGCGTTGAAGATCATGACCATGCTCCTGTCGAACTGGGACACGAAAGACCGTCGCGACGTCGCGCGCGGTTCGAACACGGCCATCTTCGAGCACCGGACGCCCGCCGGCCGCGAGGCACGATACCTGATCACCGATTGGGGCGGATCCATGGGGAGCTGGGGCGCCAACATCGTGACGCGCGGTCGCTGGGATCCAGCAGCGTTCGCCGCGCAGACCCCGCAGTTCGTGAATGCCGTCGAAGAGGGAGTGGTGAAGTTCGGCTACGCAGGACAGCGCACGGAGGATGTCGCCTCCGGCATCACGCCGGACGATGTGCGCTGGTTGTCCAGGTACCTGGGCCAGCTCACCGACGCACAACTCGATGCGGCGCTGGGCGCGAGTGGCGCCACCGTTGAAGAACGCGACCAGTTTCGATCGGCGCTGCGCGACCGCATCAACCAGCTGGTGAGAGCCGGCGGGGTCAGCCGACGCCCTGGTAACGAAGGAACAGCCGGTTCGTCTCGGCGATGAGTTGATCGCGCTCCAACCCGGCGCGGGTGGCGAAGATGATGCGCTCCTGCAGAGGTCCCGCGAGCCGCGTGCGTCAGGTCTGCCGGAGCGCCGCGACCGGATTGAGGCGAAGCGCGCGCAGCGCCGGCACCACACTCGCGATCACGGCGACGACAATAAGAACGGCGGCGACGACGACGAGCGTAGCGGGATCGAGCGTACTCACGCCAAACACGAACGAACGCAGCGTCCTCATCACTGCGGCGGCCATCACGCTGCCGACGAGCACACCGATCACGGACAGAATGGTT
The DNA here is from genome assembly GCA_035537955.1 of Vicinamibacterales bacterium. Taxonomy (GTDB): domain Bacteria; phylum Acidobacteriota; class Vicinamibacteria; order Vicinamibacterales; family 2-12-FULL-66-21; genus JACDCA01. The sequence continues at coordinate 3,106 of DATLLF010000096.1, forward strand.
CCCTGCCGCAACACGGAGATGAGGATGCGCCGCCGGCTCGCCCCCATCGCCATGCGGATACCGATCTCGCGCGTCCGTTGCGCGACCGAATACGCGACCAGGCCATAGATCCCCGCCGCCGCGAGCGATAACCCGATCGCCGCGAACACGCTGAGCAGTGTCATCTGGAAGCTTTCGGTCTGCATCGCGCGCGCCTTCACCTCGTCGATGCTGCGAAAGGCGGTGATCGGCTGCCGCGGATCGATGGCGCGCAGTTCCTCGGTGATGCGTTCGCGCAGCCCTGGTGACGCGCCGGCCGTGCGGACGACCCAGCTGGCCTGGAAGTAGAGATGCGACGTACGGATCGCCGCGTCGCTGGCCTGAGTGACCGGCACGTACATCACCGCCGGCACGTCACCAGGGCTGCGCGAACGCATCACCGAGGAACTGCGCGCCATCGATCCGCGGCAGCCGATCACCGCCTTTCGCAGCATCGACGAGGTGAAGGC
>DATLLF010000097.1:0-77605 GCA_035537955.1 Vicinamibacterales bacterium
GTGCTGAAGAAGGATTCTCCGAGCTGTGGGATGGAGCGGGTGAAGACGTATGCCGCCGACGGGATGCCGCGACGCGACGGCCGCGGCCTGTATGCCGCGGCGCTGCTGCAACGACTGCCGCTGCTACCCGTGGAAGAGGAAGGGCGGCTGACGGATCCGGTGCTGCGCGAGAACTTCATCGAGCGCGTGTTCGCGTTCCGCCGATTGCGGGATCTCTTCTCATCCCGCTGGACCATCGGCTCGCTCGTGCGTTTCCACACGGCCCATAAAATGTCGCTGTTGGCCCACTCGACGCGTGCGTACGAAGAACTGGGGCGGCTGGTTGCGGAAGCGACCGCGATCCCCCGCGCCCAGCTCCGTGAGCGGTACGGGTCGGCGTTCATGGCGACGCTGACGACTCCGGCGACGCGGGCGCGGCACACCAACGTGCTGCAGCACATGGCCGGACATCTGAAGAAGGCCCTCGACGCCGGTTCGCGCGAGGAGCTGGCGTCCACGATTCTCGATTACAGGAACAGCCTCGTTCCGCTGGTCGTGCCGCTGACGTTGATTCGGCATCACGTCCGCGTCCACGATGTGAGGTACCTTCAAGGGCAGACCTATCTCGAGCCGCACCCGCGCGAGCTGATGCTCAGGAATCATGTCTGAGACGCGTGCCGTCCGTGTCGTACGCGTGAGCGATCAGGGCATCGCCGACGAAATGGACGTCGCCGCTGTCGAGGAGCCCCTCGAGATCCGCCTGCACGACCGGTCGTTCGTGGTCATCATGCGCACGCCCGGTGCGGATCGCGAGCTCGCCGCGGGGTTTCTGCTGTCGGAAGGGGTCATCTCCGGCGCCGATGACCTGGGAGCGGTCGAATATTGCCGCCATCCCGATCACGCGGAAGCGCACAATGTGGTCAACGTTTTCCTCATGGGCGCCGCGCGCGAGCGATTCGATGTCACGATGGAACAGCGGCGCAATGTTCTCGCGAGCTCGTCGTGCGGGATCTGCGGACGCACTTCGATCGACTCATTGCAGACGCGTATCGGGCCGGTCACCGCTCGTTCATCATTTGCCGCGACAGTTCTGCGGTCGCTGCCAGACAGGTTGCGCGAGCGCCAGGCCGTGTTCGAGCGGACAGGTGGATTGCACGGCGCGGCACTCTTCACGAAAGATGGAGCGTTCGTTGCCTCAGCGGAAGACGTCGGCCGTCACAACGCCGTCGACAAGGTGGTGGGACGGCTGCTGTTCGACGAGCGCCTGCCGCTCGCCGCACACGTACTCGTCGTCAGCGGACGCACATCCTTCGAGATCGTGCAGAAGGCGTGGTTTGCCGGGGTCGAGATCATCTGCGCCGTCTCGGCCCCTTCGAGTCTAGCCGTCGAGCTCGCCGACGAGGCAGGCATTACGCTGATAGGTTTCGCGCGCGAAGCCGGGTTCAACGTCTACACACATTCGGCACGCCTGCAGGCGTAATTCGATCCGCATTGCGTTCCGGCGTCCTTCAGGAGGACGAGTTCTCTGGCATCCCGGTTGCTGTCTGTGCCTTGGGATGTCAATCCGCCGCATAGGGCTCGTCCTTTCCGTGCTCGTCATGGCGGTGTGTTCCGCCGTGGCCGCATGGCGGGTGGGTGCGTTCACGCTCGCCGCGGCCGCCGAGCTCGACGCCGCCATCCAGCTCGCAGAGATCGCTCCGCGCCCTCAATCCACGATCGTGTTCGATCGACATGGGAAGCCGGCGTTCACGTATTTCATCGAACGGCGCATCGACGTACCGCTGCAGCAGATCGCTCCGGCGATGGTCGATGCCATCGTGGCCATCGAAGACAAACGCTTCTTCACTCACCGCGGGCTCGACCCGGTTCGCGTCGTCGCTGCTGGCTGGCGTAACTTTCGCGCCGGGCGCATCGTCGAAGGCGGCAGCACCCTGACGCAGCAGCTCGCCCGCGCGTCACAACTGTCGCCCCGCCGCGCGTTCGACCGCAAGCTGCGCGAAGCCATGATCGCGGCGCGCCTGGAGCAGCGCTACTCGAAGAACGAGATCCTCGAGGCGTATTTGAACACCGTCTATTTCGGCGATGGCTACTACGGTGTCGAGGCGGCTTCGCGGGGGTATTTCGGCAAGAGCGCCGCGACGATCGAGCCTCAGGAGGCGGCCCTTCTCGCCGCGGTCGTCCGAGCGCCGTCGCACGACGCGCCGGGTGTTTCGCCCGACCGGGCGCGGCGGCGCCGCAACCTGGTCCTGCAATTGATGCATCAACAGGGAAGGCTCTCGGCCGATCAGCTGCGCGCCGCGTCAGCGGCGCCGGTTCCCACTGTCACGCACAAGGAGGCGACCACCGCTGCGTCGCTCGCCGGTTCCAACGAGCACGGCCTCTATTTTCAGGAAGAGCTGCGCCGCCAGCTCGTGGCACAGTTTGGCAACGACCGCGTGCTGCGCGGCGGGCTTCGCGTGCACTCGACCTACGATCCGGATCTACAGAAGGCCGCCGAGGAGGCGATCTCGACGAGGATCGCGCAGATCACGAAGGTGCGCCGCGCGGCGAAGGAGCTTCAAGGCAGCCTCGTATCGATCGATGTTGCGACGGGTAATGTGCTCGCGCTGGTGGGCGGGCGCGACTTCCAGTCGAGCAGCTTCAATCGCGCCACGCAGGCGCGCCGCCAGGCGGGCTCTGCGTTCAAGCCGATCCTCTACGCGGCGGCGCTCGAGCGGGGGTACGCCCCCGGCACGCTGCTGACGGAACTCGACATCCCTATCGGGCAGGGTGGCGGGGAGTGGCTGCCGGCAGGCGATCACGAGAGCGACCAGTACACGTTGAGGCGCGCGCTGCAGGTCTCCAGCAATCGCGCCGCGGCGCAGCTGATGCAGCAAATCGGCACGGGAACGACGATTTACTATGCGCGCCGTCTCGGCATCTTATCGGAGCTGCCGATCGTTCCGTCGCTTGCGCTCGGTACCGGCGAGGTGACGCTCCTGGAGCTCACCGGCGCCTACACCGCCTTCGCCCATCGCGGCATCAGCTCGGTGCCGCGGCTGTTCACGCGTGTTGAAGACAGCAGCGGCGTGACGATCCTGGATAACGACGAGCGGCACACGCAGGCTCTTGGCGAAGGGACCGCCTTCATGATGTCGAGCATGCTGGCTGACGTCGTGACGAGCGGCACCGGCACAGGCGTCCGCGCCGCCGGCTTCCGGCTGCCCGCCGCGGGCAAGACAGGGACGACCGACGATTACACGGACGCCTGGTTCATTGGCTACACGCCGCACATCGTGACGGGGGTCTGGTTCGGATTCGACCAGCCCGCCACGATCATGTCGCGCGGCTTCGCGGGAACGGTGGCGGTTCCGGCGTGGGCGCGGTTCATGAAAACGGCGACGCGAGGTCACAGCGCCGACTGGTATGAGATGCCGCCCGACGTCGAGAAGGTCGCCATGTGCCGCATCAGCGGTGCCCGGGCGACCGACGCGTGCCGGTATCACTACGTGTACCGCAACAACGTGCCGGTCGGCACGATTGGCATCCTGCCGGCGGGCTATCCGCAAGCGGTCCCATCGCTTGCCGAGCCTGCGGTGTACGAGGATCTATTTCCCGTGGGGACGGTTCCGTCAGAGCTGTGCCCGATCCATCGCGGTCCGGATCCCGAGCAGAACGGCGAGCGCCACGTTGGCAACGTGCCCGGTCCAGCAGATACGGCATTGCAGATGACGACTCCACAGGCTCCACCCAAGGAAGGCGCTCATCGCCACGGCGGGCAGCGTCATCAGGAACAGCAGTAGCGCCGGCCAGCGGGTGAGGAGCCCCACCGCCAGCAGGACGTACAACAAAATCCCGAGCGACGCATTCGGGATGCCGAGCAGCGCCGCGCGCGGCGTTCTGAACAGCACCGCGCAGCCACCGTCCTCAAGTTGACAGATCTCCGGGCCGGTCAGCCAGCCGGGCAACACGCGGTAGTAACCCCACAGTGCTGCAACCGACGCAGATGCCCCGAGGAGAAGCGCGAGCCAGATCAGCGCTGACATGTGCCGCACCAGTAGGTGAGGCGCGCATCGGCTCCTCGCTTGTCGATCTGGATCGCCGCACCGCAGCGGCGGCACGGCTCTCCCGCACGTCCATACACCCAGAGTCGTTCGCTCGGTGCGTCGCGCCGCGTGGTACGCCGGAACCCCATGTAGGTTGTCATCGCCTCGACCCGTTCGCTGACGTTGGCCTGCAGGAATTTTCGCGCCGTCGCGATCAGGCAGCGGAGCTGCTCGTCATTGAGATCCGCCACCGTAAGAAACGGATTCACACGACACGCGAAGAGCACCTCGGACTTGTACACGTTACCAATGCCTGCCATCACGCGCTGGTTCAGCAGCGCATGGGCGATCGGCTCGGTCGAGCGCCCGCGCAGGCGGGCGAGCGCCTCCTCTGCATCGAAGTCCGCGCCGAGAAGGTCGGGGCCGAGCCGCCGCAGGTCGTCCTGCCGCGATAGGGCGCGCGTATCGAGCCACTCGGCAACAGGGATGCTGAATCCGACGGCGACGAAGTCGCTCGTCGCGATCACGATGCGCATGTCGCTTCGTGGCCTCTGCCAACGCTCTCCAGGACGGTAGATGTGCCAGCTGCCGTTCATCCGCATGTGTGTGCGCAGAACGAGGCCTTGCCCTGAGCGAGCAACGCGACTGGAAGGGGCCTGTCCTGATCGAGCGAAGCGAGTCGAAGGGCCAAACGTCATCAGAATGTGCTTTCCACGCGCTGAAACCGATTGAATCGTGCGGCCTACGATCGGCGTGTCCTCGTGCACGCGCGTGAGCTTCGGAAACGCGGCCTCGAACCTGGTGACGGTCTTACCCGCAAGCGCGCGGTTCAGCGTTCGAGCCGCGCGGAATATCGTGTCTCCTTCGGGCATCAGAATGGGTCCGCTGGATCCGCTGGATCCGTTCGCTCCGCGGGTCCGCCCGGGCCTGTTGGTGCGTGGACTCTCGGGAGCAGAAAGCCCATTGCCGACGGACGGAATCCGGCTTCCTCGAGGAAAGGCGCGAGTGGATGGTCGCGGGTCGTGATGCCGTTGATCTCGGGGATGAGGAGGCCACCGGCCCGCGCCAGCCTGGCGAGCTGCCGCGCGAGAGGCCGCGCGATTTCGGATCGCTGCGGCTCGTCTTCGGGTAGATACGCGAGCAGTTGCCGCGCGCCGCGCGACACGTAGGCGGCGAGTGTGCCGTTGACGAGGATTACCTGCGCGCCTGCCGTTCTCGTGGCGCCGCGGCCATCGGTTGCGGACGCCGGCCATTTCAGCATCGTGCCGAACGGATTGGCCGGATCCGTCGCCGACAGGACGACGACCTCCGGCTCCTCGGGCATGTCGCGCAGGGAGCGCATCAACTCCAGCGCCGCGGGCAGCGCGAACTGTGTGGCGCCGACGCCGCTCACGAAATACCCGCGGCGGATCCGGCCCGCGTCCTCGAGCGCTTTCAGCACGTCGTAGACCGCGCTGAACCCGCCATAGATCCCTTCGCCACCCGCGACCTCACGCGTGAGAACGCCGTACCGTGAGAGCAGTTGCTGGGCGACTGCGGTGGACCACTCGGTCACGGACACCGGCGTGCCGATCCGCTGCGAGACCAGGGACCATCGTCCCTCGGCCGACGGCGGAGCGACGCGGCGTGTGCGGAAGCTTCGCGCCGCGGCTTTGCGTGGCCGCCGTTCGGGTGCGCGCGTGAACGCCCGGAGCGCGTGGAAAGTATCGTTGGTGACCAGTGCCTTCCACACGAGGTCCCAGAGCGCGGTGACGGTCTCGGCTGGATAGCCGCCTCCGGTCGCCTGGTGCACCGCCGCGAAGAACGACGCGCCGTGCGTGGCGAGATGATCGAGGATGGCGCGTTCATGTTCGCTGAGCTCGACCTCCTTCGGCAGCATTCGCAGCCGCGGCAAATGATCGGTCAGATAGAGCGCGAGCCGTCCGTCGCGTTCTCCGACGGGCTCGATGCCGCACCAGACGACTTCGCCCGCGGCGCAGAGGGCGTCCAGGTCGGCGGGCGTGTAGCCGTCGACGCGCGCGGACAGGATCTCCGCTTCGAACACAGACGCAGGCAGGGGAGCGCCCTGCAGGTGCTCGATCGCGTCGAGCAGCGAATCGAGGCCGGCGCGACGACGTGTGAGCCCCTGCCAGGATGTGAGCAGCCGCACGAACACCGGCGGGTCCACGGGTTCAACCTGCCGGCGCAGTTTGGCGAGCGAGCGGCGGCGCACGCTCTGGAGGATTTCCGGATCGCACCACTCGCGGCCTGACCCGCCGGGACGGAACTCACCCTCGAGCAGCTTGCCCGCTGCGGAGAGCTGCTTGAGCAGCGCGTGTGCAGTCGCGCGCCCAAGGGCATAACGATCGGCGAATTCCTCCGTCGTGAACGGACCGTGCGTGCGCGCGTATCGTCGCGCCAGGTCGAGTGCCGCATGTGGCGAGGGCTGCAGGAGCGATTCGGGCAGGCCCGGCGGCAACGGAACACCGAGAGCGTCCCGATATCGCCCCGCATACTCCACCGGCAGAATGCGAACGGTGCCTGCGATCGTGACGGAGATCGCACGCCGTGAGGCGATGAGCTCGTCGACGGCCCCACGCGAGTCGACCCGCGAGCGCGCTGTCACTTCGTCGAGCGTGAGATCTCCAAGGCGCAGCAGCAGATCGTGCACGCCGTCCACGGACTTCGCGCGGTAACCGGGATCCAGCTGCTGCGCCTGTGCCTCGACTTCGGCGAGCGCGTCAGCGTCGAGCAGTTCACGGAGCTCGGCGTCGCCGAGCAGCTCGCGCAACTGCGCCTGATCGATGGCGAGCGCCTGTGCCCGGCGCTCCGCGAGCGGCGCATCGCCGTCATACAGATAATTCGCGACGTACGTGAACAGCAGCGCAGAAGCGAACGGCGAGGGGATCGTCGAGTCGACGGTCGCGATCTTCAACTGCCGTGTTTCGATTCGCCGAAGCGTATCGACCAGAGAAGGGATGTCGAACACGTCGCGCAGGCACTCGCGATACGCCTCGAGCAGCATCGGAAAGGAGCCGTAGCGCGAAGCGACCGCCAGCAGGTCCGCGGCGCGCTTGCGCTGCTGCCACAACGGACTCCGTCCGCCGGGGCGCCGCTTCGGCAGCAGCAGCGCGCGGGCGGCCGCCTCGCGGAATTTCGCGGCAAAGAGCGCCGTTCCACCCAGTTGGCGTACGACGAGCGCTTCGACCTCTTCCGACGTCGGAATCATCAATGCCGGATCGGGCGGCTCCTCGGTTTCCGGAAACCTCACCACGAACCCGTCGTCTGTCCACATCGTTTCGACGTCCAGGCCGGTGCGGGCGCGGGCGCGCTCGACGGCAGCCATCGCCCATGGCGCGTGGATGCGCCCACCGAACGGCGTCAGTACGCAGATGCGCCAGTCGCCGAGTTCATCGCGACAGCGTTCGATCAGGATGGTTCGATCATCGGGCACGACACCAGCGGCCGCCGCCTGGTCCGTGAGATAGCGCAGCAGGTTCTCCGCCGCGCGTGCATCGAGATCGTGATGACGAACGAGTCGGTCGATTGCCGCCGCCGTCGGCAGCGCGCGGATCGTGCGGACCAGCTCGCCGATGTGACGGCCGAGCTCCAGCGGGCGTCCTGCCGCGTCCGCCTTCCAGAACGGCATCTTTCCCGGCTCGCCCGGAGCGGGGGAGACGATGACCCGGTCGTGCGTGATCTGCTCGATGCGCCACGAGGAAGCGCCGAGGAGGAACGTTTCGCCGACGCGGCTCTCGAACACCATCTCTTCATCGAGCTCGCCGACGCGGGCGCCAGGGCCGCGCTCGCCGATCAGGAACACGCCGTAGAGGCCGCGATCGGGGATCGTGCCGCCGTTGATCACGGCGACTCGCTTCGCCCCCTCGCGTGCCGTCAGCGTTCCCTTCAAGCGGTCCCACGTGAGCCGCGGACGCAGGTCCGCGAAATCATCGGCGGGATAGCGGCCCGACAGCATGTCGAGAACCCCTTCGAAGACCGAGCGGCTCAGATCGGCGAATGGTGCTGCGCCGCGGACCGCCGCGTAGAGAGCGTCCACGTTCCAGTCGTCCATCGCGACCATGGCGACGATCTGCTGCGCGAGTACGTCGAGCGGATTGCGCGGGTAGCGGCTCGACTCGATCCGCGCCTCGTGCATCGCGCGCGTCACTGCGGCGCATGCCACCAGGTCGCCGCGGAACTTCGGGACGATCACACCGCGGCTCGCCGCACCGATCGTGTGCCCGGCACGGCCGATGCGCTGCATGCCGCTGGCGACCGACGGTGGCGCTTCGATCTGGACGACGAGGTCGATGGCCCCCATGTCGATGCCCAGTTCCAGCGAGGACGTGGCGACGAGCCCGCGAAGCTGACCCGCCTTGAGTCGGTCCTCCACTTCGATCCGCTGCGGGCGCGCCAGCGAACCATGATGCGAGCGCACGAGCACTTCGCCCGCGAGCTCGTTGAGCGCGGACGCGAGCCGCTCCGCGATGCGCCGGCTGTTGACGAAGATCAGCGTCGATCGGTGCGAGCGGATCAGTTCGAGCAGGCGTGGATGGATGGCCGTCCAGATCGACTGCCGCGCGGGGCCTTGCGAGGCCGGGCCGCTGGGGATTTCTTCCGGCTGCCCGAGGCGCGCCATGTCTTCGACGGGAACCTCGATGGTCAGTTCGAGCTTCTTCTTTTCAGGGGTGTCGACGATGGTGACGGGCCGGTAGTCCTCTCCCGGGCTGCCTCCGGTTTCGACGAATTCGTCGTGGAGGCGTTCTTCACTGCTGGGGGAGCCACGGCGCTTCGCTCCAACCTTCGCGGCGGATCGGGGGCGCTTTAGCCCTTGCCGAACGCCGCCGAGGAACCGCGCGACCTCGTCGAGCGGACGCTGTGTGGCCGAGAGGCCGATCCGCTGCAGCGGCCGTTCCTCGCCAGTGATCGCTTCGAGCCGCTCAAGCGAGAGCGCGAGATGTGCCCCGCGCTTGGTCGGCACGAGCGCGTGGATTTCGTCCACGATCAGGGTGTCCACCGATCGCAGGGCGTCCCGCGCGTTCGAGGTCAGGAGCAGGTACAGCGATTCCGGCGTCGTGATCAGGATGTCGGCCGGTTCCCGCATGAATCGCGCGCGCTCGATGGCCGGCGTGTCGCCCGTACGCACCGCGATGGCGGGCGAGTGAAACGCATCCCCTCGCGCAGCGGCGCGGTTGGCGATGCCGGCGAGCGGGGAGCGGAGGTTCCGCTCGATGTCCACGGCGAGCGCCTTCAAGGGTGAAATGTAAATGACCCTGCAGCGCTGCTTCGGGTCTGGCGTCGCCTCGAACATGAGGCGGTTGATGCACCAGAGGAACGCCGTCAGCGTCTTGCCGCTGCCGGTCGGCGCCAGGATCAGCGTCGACTCACCCTCGGCGATCGCCGGCCATCCTTTGCTCTGGGGCGGCGTGGGCGCCTCGAATGAGCTGCGGAACCACTCGGCCACCGCCGGATGGAACAGATCGAGCGAGCGCGAGCGGCTGGCCACGATCAGATTTTATCGTTGCGTCGTTGTAGTTCCGGCGGCAGTCGGTGCAGAATGGGAGAAATGGGTGACTCAGGAGAAGGACTCGTCGATGCGGATGCGCGCATTCAGGAGCGCATGGAAGAACTCGAGGCGGAGCGGCGGAGGCGCGCCGGCGGCGCACCGAAGATCGATCCCGACAAGGCTCGAGAAGCGCAATCGCTGAAGCTCGCACGGCTGAACCTCGAGAAGCAGGCCGAGGCGGCATCCCATCCCGTCCGCAAGCAGCAGATACAGCTCGCCATCGCCGAGATCGACAAGCGCCTCGCGGCGATCTGACGCTGCGGCGCACGTCAACTCCAGACTTCAAACTACAAACTCCAAAATGTTTGAAGTCTGTAGTCTGTAGTTGTCCCGCGTCGGAGGCGCAGCCCTCGGACTGCGGGTTCAGGAAGCCAGCAACTGCGCGAAGGCGTGAACCGAGAGCGGCCTGCTGTCGGGATCCAGTTCGAGTGCGGCGCGGATTGCGTCCTCCAGCGGCAGCGGTATGGTGTGATTCGCGGGGAATGCGGGTATACCCCGTGCGTGCGCGAGCACGATATCGGCCAGCGTTCCGCGCCCGAACGGCAGCTCGCCGGTCAGCATCTCGAATGCGATCACTCCCAGGCTGAAGATATCGCAACGCGCATCGAGCACCAGACCGCGCAACTGTTCCGGCGCCATGTACGCGGGCGTGCCGATGATCATGCCGGGGGCGGTGATCAGCGACCCGTCCGCGGCGATCGTCTCTCGTTCGCCGATGTCCTCGCGAACCACCTTCGCGACGCCGAAGTCGAGCACCTTCGCGACCACCGGACCACCGGGGAGGAGGATGTTCTCCGGCTTGAGATCCCGGTGCAGCACACCTTCGCGGTGCGCCACCTCGATCGCGCCGCACACCGCATTCAGGATCCGCAACGCGCGATCCGGTTCCACCCATCCTTCGCGTTGCAGCACACGGCGAAGATCCTCGCCGCGTACCAGTTCCATCACCAGGTAGGCGCCGCCGTCGGCAAAGGTGCCGTAATCGAAGATCGAAACGATGGACGGGTGCTGGAGGCCGGCAACGATCTGCGCCTCGCGCCTGAATCGCTGCCGTGCCTCGGCGTCGCCGAGGAGCTCCGCGCGAACCACTTTCAGAGCGACGAGCCGATCGAGCCGCACGTCGCGCGCCCGATAGACCGCGCCCATTCCGCCGCGGGCGAGCAGCTGTTCGATCCGGTACTTGTTGTCGACCACACGCGGCACGGCGGGGACCGCCTCCATCAGCGTGCCATCGGCCGGGCAGCGGATCGTACCCGCGTCTTCGCAGCGTCCGCACGTCGGGCACTGCATCATCGGCTGCGAGTTTCTCGCGATCAGGCGTGTCGTCGAACTGTCGGTCGCGCCGGACGAGTCGATGCGCCGGCGAAGTCGCGCAACGTCGAAGCCGAGCCCGACCTGTGCGGCGATGCTCGCGAGGAGCTGCCGGTCCTCGTCGGTGTACGCCTCTTCGGACAGTTTCTCCCCGAGCACGATCGCGGCGAGAAGCACCTTCTCAGCGTCCACGACCGGTACGAGCAGCGACGCGCCGGTGCGCTCCAGCCATGACTGCTCCTCGGTGGGAAGCCGGCGCACCGGCGACCGCGGGTCCTGAAGAAAGAGCTCGAGCGGTTGATCCGACCATCGCAGCATCGCCACAAGTCCGCTGTCGGATGGGAGAGGCTCGATGTTGCCGTGAAGCGCCGCCACTGGTGACAACCATCCGGCTTCGACCCCGTCCACGATGAACGCCGCCATCTCAGGATGCAGCGCACCGTCCAGCTGCTTCACGACGAGCTCGGCGAGATCTCTGGGGTCGGTCTCGAAGCGGACGCGGCCGGCCAGCGAGAGCAGGATCTTGCGGGCGTCGTACTCTTCCCTGAAAAAGCGCTGATCGAGCCAGCTGCGCGCGCGCTCGCGATACCAGAACGCGGCAACGATCATGGCGATCAGGGCTACGTACGCGAGCCCCTTCTGCAGCACGACATCGCCGACGGTCAACTGGCGGTCCTCGATCAGCATCGCGATCAGCGAGACCGCGGGCAGCAGGGCCACGATCGTCATGGACCGCGCAGCGAGGGCGTACTGCAGGCTGCGCCGGAGCACGACGCGCGGACCGAGCACGCGCTCGACGCCCACGGCGTACACGAGCCCAAAAGCCGGCAGCAGCACGAGCGCGTCCAGAACGGCGATCCACGCCGGTCCATACGCCGGTGGCTGAATCGATGCGACCTCCCACACGGCTGGAACGCCTTCCTTCACCACGTAGGCGAGCACGCCGGGCACGGCGGTGTACAACGCCATCCGGATCCGGCGCCTCTCGTTCGCGTTGTGATTGAACCTGTACCGGTAAATGCCTTCGACAATGACGGCCACATTCACCGCGAGCGCGGCCGAGAACGACGCGTAGTAAAGCGCGGGATGCGAAGCGTCCCAGGCCACGACCGGCGCGAGCGCATCGAGACCCCACTGATGGAGCGCCCGCGCCACGCCCAGCACCAGCATCGGCGCCGCCGTGATCCAGGGCACGGTGTGAAGCGCGGGATACCTGTTCAGCAGCGGCGACTTCGACGGAAAGTAGAGGATCGCGAGCGCGACCACGGGGAACGCAACCGGTCCTGCGATCCACGAGATCCCGGTCACGAACCCGCCGAACGCGCCGTTCCACACGAACCCGCGCGCGGGGCTCGCGTTGGCGATCCCGCTCAGCGCCAGCGCGAGCACCGACAGCGCGGCGGTCGCATCGCTGCTGCGGAGGAAGAAGAGGACGATGGCCGCGCCGGTGAAGACGATCAGCTGGAGGATCTGTGCGGTTGGCGTGCGGGCAGCGGCCGGCACTTGCGGCAGCAGGATCCCGATCAGTACCGCCGCATACACGAGAGCGAGAACGAGCACGCCAGCGACACCGTAGGCGTACCGCGGCGCGTTATCGAGCCCGAGCGCCTGGGGAGCGCGCATTGAAGGCGTATTGTATCGGGGTCCGGTATGCGTGGATGCGGATGCGGGTCTCGGGGATTCCTCATAAATGCCCGTTAAGATGTGCCCGTGATCGAGTCGCTCCGCGCCTTGTTCCGGCCCCCGCGGCATCTCGTCGCGCTTTTCGTACTCGTCACGCTTTTCGCGGCGTTACTGCTGCTCGCGTTCGGCTGGCGCTTGCTGCAGCAGGAGGTCAAGCTGGAGGAGGCGCGCCGCGAAGCGGACCGCGTCGCGGCCGCGGATCTGCTCGCAACCAGACTCGAGCAGGCCCTCTCAGCCACCGAGGAGGTCTTGCGCGATCCCGAGGCGATGCGGCTCGCGGCCGTCACTCCGGACTCGGTGACGCTGGCGATCAGTGAGACACAATTCGAAGTGTTGCCGCACGGGAGGCTGCTGTATTACCCCGTACCTTCTGCCGGCGCCGCTGCACCAGACGAAGTCTTCGCTCACGGTGAAGCGATCGAGTCCGAGCAGAAGGATCCGCGGCTTGCGGCCGCGTGGTTTCAGCGGCTGGCGCGAGGTGCCCCCGTCGAGGTCAAAGCCGGGGCCTTCGTGCGCGCCGCGCGTAACTTGCGAAAGTCCGGCCGGTCCGACGCGGCGCTCGCGCTGTATTCGGAAGCGGCGCAGCTGAAGACGACGGCAATCGATGATGTGCCAACTGAGTTGTTCGCGCGATCCGCACGGTGCAGTCTGCTGGCGGATCTGCAACGGACCTCTGCGCTTCGCGCGGAGGCCTTCGAACTTCGCGAACTTCTACTGGAGGGGCGTTGGCGGGTCACACGCCCGATATTCGAGGTGTATCTCGAATCCGCCTCCAATTGGGCTGGCGCAGGCGAGCCGCCCGCGAACTACCTGATCGCGCTATCCGAGGCTGTTCATTCTGTCTGGTTGGCGCAGGCAACGGCGCCGCCGGGCAGCGAGCCGGCAGATCGCTGGGTTGGGCACCGCACGGTCATTGCAGCCGGCGGTTTCCAGTTCACCGTCCTGTCGCAGCGGTTCGGTGCCCGCACGCACATCCTGATTGCAGGCCCAGCCTATGTCGAGGACCAATGGAAGTCGCGTATAGCCTCGCTCGAAGCGCGTCACCATGTGCAAAGCACGCTTCAGGCGCCTGGCCAGCGCGGATCGGGCGATGTCATCCGTCGCGCCGCGCCGGAGACGGGTCTGCCATGGACCCTTGTGGTCAGAGACGCGTCTCCACGTAATGGTGCTCGAGAATTTGCTGCCGGCCGGTAACGGCGCAAAGCAGGTAAGGCGTACGTGTGAAAGGGCCGGCGAAAGAAACCCGGAGCTCCGAATGGCGGCGAGTCAGAGGTCTGCGGCTGTGAACCGGCTCCTCAGAGGTCTTTCAGCGGCCCGTAAAGCCGTGAAGGCCGGCTAAAGCCGGCCTCTACTTCCTGACTCCTGGCTCCTGTCAAAGTCGCGCGTCGGCGCGGCGCAGAAGCTCCTGGATCTCGTCAGCCTCGAGCGACTCCTGTTCGAGCAGCGCTTCCGCCATGAGCCGCACGGCGTCGCGGTTCTTCTCGATGATCGCCGTCGCGTGGCCGTACGCGTTCATCACGACGGTGCGGATTTCTTCGTCGACGCGCTGTGCGGTCGCTTCGCTCACGGTATGGTGTTTGTCGCTCTCGAACGCGTTCCCCGGCTTGCGGAATGCGAGGGGGCCGAGCGGCGACATGCCGAACTCGCAGACCATGTGCTGCGCGATGTCGGTGGCGCGCTCGATGTCGTTCGAGGCACCGCTCGTCATGTGGTTCATGAAGATCTCTTCGGCGACGCGCCCGCCCATCAGCACGGCAACCTGCGTCTCGAGGTAATGCTTTGTATACGTGTGCCGGTCCGCCTCAGGCAGCTGCATCGTCACACCCATCGCACGGCCACGAGGGATGATCGTCACTTTGTGCAGCGGATCGGCATCGGGGAGCAGCGCGGCAACTACTGCGTGCCCGGCCTCGTGATACGCGCAGTTCACGCGGTCCATCTCGCTGAGGACGACCGAGCGGCGCTCGACGCCCATCAGGACCTTGTCGCGCGCCTCGCGCAGGTCCGAATCCGTGACCATCGCGCGGCCCGAGCGGCCGGCGAGCAGCGCCGCCTCGTTGACGAGATTCGCGAGGTCTGCGCCGGAGAACCCCGGGGTGCCCCGCGCGATCGATCGCAGGTCCACAACCTCGGCGATCGTGATCCGTCGCGCGTGCACGCGAAGAATGGCCTCGCGTCCCTTCAGATCCGGATTGCCGACGGTGACCTGGCGGTCGAAGCGCCCCGGACGCAGCAACGCGGGATCGAGAATGTCCTGACGGTTGGTCGCGGCAATGACAACGATCCCCGCGTGGCCCTCGAAGCCATCCATTTCGACGAGGAGCTGATTCAGCGTCTGCTCGCGTTCCTCATGGCTCAGCGAACTGCCGCCGCGGCTCCGTCCGACGGCATCGAGCTCGTCGATGAAGACGATGCACGATTTGTGGCGGCGGGCCTCTTTGAAGAGTCGACGCACGCGAGAGGCGCCGACGCCGGCATACATCTCGACGAAATCCGAACCACTGGCGAAGAGGAAGGGCACGCCGGCCTCCCCGGCGATCGAACGCGCAAGCAGGGTCTTGCCGGTCCCAGGAGGGCCCACGAGAAGAACGCCCTTCGGGATGCGTCCGCCGAGACTCGAGAACCGCTCGGGCTCGCGAAGGAAGTCGACGATCTCCTTCACTTCGTCCTTTGCCTCATCGACACCTGCGACATCCTGGAACGTGATGACGCTGTCGCCGCGGACCGCGACGCGGGCGCGGCCCGTCATCGACGGGATTCGTCCGGCGGTGACCCGGTAGACTGTGAAGCCGATGAGCCCGAGGAAGGCCATGCCAATCATGATCGCGGGGTAGTTCAGCGCGTTCGGATCGGGTTGCGGCCGCGCGTCTACGCGGATCCCGCGGCTGACCAGGTTGGTCACGAACGAGGCGTTCGCCGCGAGAAATTGCGGCGGCGGCACCGTGCGGATCGCGGTGCCGTCCTTCAGTGTGACTTGAAGATCGCGCTCGTCGAACATGACTTGCGCGACGTGCCCGGCCTCGACGCGCTGGAGGAAGTCTGAGAAGGGTACCGATGTCGGGGCGGGCGCGCGGCTGGTCAGATACAGAATGGTCGGCGCGCCCGTCAAGGCGAGCACGACGACAAGGAGAATGATCAGTCGGCGACGAGGGCGCGGTAGCTCCACAAAAGTTCCGTTCCGAGTGGCCCCCAGGCGCGAGAGCCATTCGAACGCGGACCTCCGTCCACGGACGCGGCACTGCAGCTGGCAGCGGATCTAATGTTTGAAGAAGAACACTCCGCTGGGGGTGGAATGTGCTCAGATTTTACAACGTGCCGGTGACTTAAGTAAGAGGGATGACTGCAAAAAGCTCGCCTCAGCCGTTTGCCTGGCTCGTCCATTTCTATACGGCGAGTGGCGCTGTGCTCGCCTTCATGGCAACGATAGCGACGTTCGATGCACGCTTTCGCATGGCGTTTCTCCTCCTGATCGTCGCGACGGTGGTGGACGCCACTGACGGGATGCTCGCGCGGCGATCGGGGATCCCGGGGGCCACCCCCAACTTCGACGGCGCGCGGCTCGACGATATTGTCGACTATCTAACGTTCGTGTTCGTACCGATGCTGATCCTTTACCGCGCTGGCGATCTCCCGGACCGCTGGGACATATGGATCGTGGCAGCCGTCCTGCTGTCGAGCGGATACGGCTTCGCGTCGCTCGATGCGAAGACCTCCGATTACTTTTTCACCGGCTTTCCGTCCTACTGGAACATCGTGGCGCTGTACCTCCATGCGGCGCGGACTCCCGACGTCGTGAACGCCGCCGTGCTTCTTGCATTCGTGGTGCTGGTGTTCGTACGGATCGGGTACGTCTATCCGTCGAGGACGCCGGTGCTGCAGGGAGTGACCAACGTGCTTGGGGCGGTCTGGGGTGTGATGATGCTTGTCGTCGTCTGGCGACTGCCTGACGCTCCGCAATCCCTGCTGATCGCGTCCCTCTTTTTTCCCGTCTATTACGCCGTGCTCTCTTTCTGGCTCCACGCCAACCGTCCTTTCGTGCGATCAACCTAAGTGCCTCTCTATCTGAGAGTTGAAGCAAACGGGGCCTGTCCCCGGTTTGGCGCCGACGGCGCCAAACCGGGGACAGGCCCCGTGTTGGCCACGCCGTGCTGAAAACGGGGACAGGCCCCCTCCGGGACCGCATCGCGAAGATCGTCTTCGCGGTGCTCGTGATCGTCAGCGTCAGCGGACTCACGTGGCTCATGCGGCAGACGTACGTCGTCTACAAGCTGCGCCGCGGCGTTGGGGATACCTGGTTTCTCGCGGCTGACGGGACGCGCTGGTTCAGGCTCGACGAACACCGGCACGACGTGCCGCTGGCGGACATCCCGCCGCACGTGCGCGCGGCGTTCGTCGCCGTCGAGGATCACCGCTTCTACCACCACATCGGTGTGGACCCTCTCGCGCTCGGACGGGCGATCGTGCGCAACGTCTCCACGGGATCCACGCAGGGCGCCAGCACGCTGACGCAGCAACTCGCGCGAACGCTGTTCCTCTCGAACCAGAAGTCATACGGACGCAAGCTGAAGGAGGCGATCCTCGCCGTCAACATCGATGCGCAGCTGACGAAGGATCAGGTCCTCGAGCTGTACTTGAACCGCATTTACCTGAGCGCCGGCGTGTACGGAGTGGAGACGATGGCGCGCAGCCTGTTCGGGCGGCCGGCGCGGACGCTGACTATTGCGGAAGGCGCGCTGATCGCCGGACTCGCGCGCGCGCCGTCCGCGCTGTCGCCGTGGTCGAATCTCGACGGTGCGATCGAGCGCAGTCACGTCGTGCTGACGCGGATGCGCGAGGAGGGCTTCATCACCGAGGCACAGGAACGCGAGGCCAAACGGGCCCGCATCCGGATCCGCCCCTATCCCGCCGCCGCGGATCCGCGCGGCGGGTACGCGAAGGAGTATCTGCGTCAGCAGTTCCGCGACGAGTTCGGCGGTGATCATCCGCCCGACTGGGAGGTCCACACCACCTTCGTTCCCGAGTTGCAGGATGCCGCAGAGCGTGCGGTCAGCGAAGGCCTGCGGCGCTTCGGTGATGCCAACCTCCAGGCGGCGCTCGTGGCGGTCGACCCCGAGACGGGTGACATCCTCGCGATGGTTGGCGGCCGCGACTTTCGCGAATCGCAATTCAACCGCGCCGCGCGCAGCCGGCGTCAGCCCGGTTCTGCCTTCAAGCCGTTTCTGTTCGCAGCCGCGCTCGAAGGCGGTTACTCGCCAGTGTCGGTGCTCTCCGGCCTGGCGAACATTGCGCCCCAGGGCCCCGAGGAGTGGTCGCCGCGCAACTCCGATGGTGAGATCGTTGATGCGGTGACGATCCGCGAAGCGGTCGTGCGCTCGAACAATCGCGCGGCTACGGCGCTGCAACAGCGCATGGGATCACGACCGGTGCTCCGTCTCGCCTCTGACGTCGGCATGCACGATCTGCCGGACGTGCCTTCGCTCTCGCTTGGCTCCGGCGTCGTGACCCCCATCGAATTGACCGTGGCGTTCGCGGCCTTTCCCAACGGTGGTTACGCGGTTCGTCCACGCGCGATCAAGACGGTGATCAATGGAGACGGCGCCACCGCGCTGCTGCGCGACAGCCAGCCTGAGCGCGTCATCTCCGAGCAGACGGCCTTCCAGATGGTGTCGATCCTCGAGGACGTCCTCGACCGCGGCACCGCGTCCGCGGCGCGCAGCTGGGGCATCACCTTTGCCGCCGGGGGCAAGACCGGCACTACGAACGATTTCAAGGACGCCTGGTTCGTCGGCTTCTCGTCTTCGATCGTCGTCGGGGTGTGGGTTGGCTTCGACCAGCCGAAAACGATCGCGCCGAACGCGTATGGATCGCGTTACGCGCTCCCGCTATGGGCAGACTTCATGCGCCGCAGCACGCGCCTCCGTCCGCCGCAACCCTTCGAAGTGCCCGCGGGCATGCGCGAAATCGACCTCTGCGCCGTGTCGTACCTGCGACCCGTCGACGGCTGCCCGGTCTACGTGGAGTACCTCAAGGAGGGCGACGAGGCGCCGGGCCGCCTGTGCACAATCCACAAGGGCTCGGTAAAGCAACGCGTCCGCCGCGCCGTCGAAGGGCTCTTCACCGGCCTCGGCAAGAAGCTGAAAGGCATCTTCAAGCGCTAGCACCGAGCACCGAGCACCAGCACAGAGCACCAGCACAGAGCACCAGCACCGAGCACCAGCACCGAGCACCCAGCACGGTAACGGTGTGATCTAATCCGTTCGTGCTGGTCCCCGGGGCCCTGCTCGACAACCGCTATGAGATCCTGGCGCCGCTCGCCGAGGGCGGCATGGGCGCGGTGTATCGGGCCCGGCGGATGCTCCTCGGCGACGAGGTCGCGATAAAAGTCGTTCGACAGGACGACGCCGACCATGCGGCGCGCGACCGCTTTCTTCGCGAGAGCCGCATAGCCGCGCGCCTGCGGCATCCATCCATCGTGTCGATCTTCGATTTCGACATGCCGGTCGGCGACGACCCGTACCTCGTGATGGAGCTGCTGAGCGGGCCGAGCCTCCGCGACGAGATCGGCGCGCGCGGACGGCTGGACGTCGAAGACGTTCAACGGATCCTGCCCGGTATTTGTGCCGCCCTGCACCTCGCGCACACGCATGGCATCGTGCACCGCGACATCAAGCCCGCGAATATCGTGGCGCACGAATACGAAGCGGGCGGACGCGTGTACAAGCTGGTGGACTTCGGCGTCGCCAACCTGCGTCAGTCGTCGATCGAGACGCGCCTCACGTCTGGCCATCAGTTCGTCGGGACCGCGGCCTACGCCTCGCCCGAGCAGATCAGCGGCCATGAAGTAGACGCGCGCAGCGACATCTACTCGGTCGGTGTCGTGCTGTTCGAGATGCTCACCGGCCAGATGGCATTCGCAGGCAACGACCTGATGGCGGTGGTGACGGCGCAGATGAGCGCTGAGGTTCCCGATGCGCTGCGCGTTCGTCCCGACCTGCCGCCGTGGGTTGCCGCGGTGGCACGCAAGGCGATGGCTAAGGATCCCGCCGCGCGCTGGGCATCCGCGGCGGAACTTGCCGATGCGCTCTGCCCGGACGTCACGCCGACGAGAATCGGCGCGGCGTCCGCCGGCGGGTCACAGCTCGCACGCACCTACGACCTGCAGGAACGCATCGGGCCGGGAAGACTTGCCAGCGACGTATATCGAGGCGTTCACCGCGCACTCGGGCACCCGGTGGCGATCCGGATCCTCAGGCCGGGGTCTCACCCCAACTGGGACGCGGCCCGCGAGCGCTTCCTGCGCGAAGCGAAGGCGCTCCAGGTCTCGCACCCATCCGTGATCAACGTGCGCGATTACGGAGAAGGCCCCGAAGGCGTCTACATCGTCACCGACTACATCGAGGGAGCGAGCGTCAGAACGCTGCTCGCGGAAGGAGGGCGGCTGCCGTGGGCGCAGCTCGAGCCGCTGCTGCAGCAACTGCTCGACGCGGTCCGCGTGCTGCACCGTCGCAACGCGTTCGTGTGTGGATTGACCCCGGAGATCATGCGGATCAGAAATCCGGAAAGCGCCGAGGATCAGCCCCAGCTGATGATCTCGACCGCGGGTATATGGAGTGCGAAAGACCTTCTGGCGACGCTGCACGAGGACACGGTGCGCGGACTCTCCATCGCCGACGTCGAGCTTCGTTACGTCGCGCCGGAGTTGCTGACCGGCGGGACCGTGGACGCACGGTCTGACATCTACACGATCGGGGTGCTGGCCTACGAAATGGCCACCGGCGGGCTGCCGTTCGATGGAGCGACGATGCCGCACCTGCTCGGCCGGATGCTGATCGGTGCCGCCGCCGATCCGCGCGCTATCGCCCCGGACCTGCCACAACACGTGTCTGACGCAATCATGCGGGCGCTGAAGCCGGATCCAGCGGATCGGTTTGCCAACGTGCGGGAGTTCGCGGCGGCGCTGGCCTAACGGCAACGCCAAACTACAAACTTCAAAAACTCCAAACTACAAAAACCTTCAAACTACAAAACTCCACAAGTCCAAGGCTGGCAAGCACATGAGGCTTTGGAGCTTTGAAGTTTGGCGTTGCCGGTCTCTCGTCAGTTCCTCGACCGGACAATGGGATAAACCGTGACGCCTTCACCGAGGACGGAGTCGAGGAGGTTCCAATCCGCCAGACCGTCGTCACTGCGCGGTTCGATCAGATAGAAGCCGAGGCGGCCGAGCGGCTGTTTCACGTCGATGACGATCGTGCCTGCCGGCAGCTCACGTTCGACGGGAACCCACTTGCCTTCGAGCGTACGTTCACTGTGCCCTTCGAACGGACGCTGCGCGACGGTGTTGCCGGTGATCTGGAATTCTTCCACCTGTACCGTGGTCGGCTTCGCCAGCGTTGTGGTTCGCACGCCGTGCGCACGCAGGTTCGCGATCGCGCCGGTCAGATTCGCAGGCAGGTAATAGGCCGACGGAACGCGCTCCGTTTCAGTCGCTTCGAACGTGCCGTACTCCACCATCTTCACCGGGTTCTTGACGTCGTCCTTCCGTAATTCCATGGTGTGTCCGTCGACCGGGTGCTTCTCCTGCGTCGTCTCTCCCATGAGAATATCGACCATCTCGCCACGCGCCATCTGCGCGCGCAGTCCGAGCCGGGTTCCTACGATCTGTTTGCTATCTGCGTCCGCGACGATCTTCCGGATCTTTGCTGCGTTGGAGTTGACGAAGTTGAGATTCTCCTCGACGAATCTCGACGTCGCGAGCACGCGGTCCTTGAAGGAGGCGTATGCGAAAGCCTCGCTCAGCACGGCGATCCGGTTGCGCAGCCCGACGTAGTTGTTGTTGAACCGTGGGCGGTTGTCGAAGGTGCGCCAGGCGCGCTCCTGCGGCGCGTCGCCGCCGCCTCCGCGCCGTCCGCCGCCGCCGGTATTGCCGTAGTAGTAGTAATCCCAGTTGTACTTGTCGTGAATCGTCCTGGTGACCCAGGGCAGCCACTCTTTCCGGAGCAGGTCGATGATCGCGGGATCCGTCGACTGATTGAGCGGCGGCGCATACGTGAGCATGTAGGCATGCCGCGAGCCGTTCGTGGTGTGCAGGTCCATCGCGACGTGCGGGTCGTAGTCGTTCAGCAGCTTCACGAACGCGTGCGCTTCGGGCGAATCGAGCTTCATGTGATCCCGGTTGAGATCGAGCCCCTGGGCGTTCGGGCGCTGCCCCTGTCCGCCCATCGGTCCATGCTGAGGACCGCGGTTGTTCAGCGCCCACTTTTCGTTGCCGTCCGCGTTGTAGATGGGCGCAATGAGGAAGACCATCGTCTTCAGCCAGTCTTCGTGCTTTCCCTGCGCGAGCTCGCGGATCAGGATCTGCGCCGACTCCTTGCCCTCGACTTCGCCGCCGTGGATGTTGCCCTGGATGTAGACGCGGATCTTGTTCGTCGCGCGCACCGCCTGCGGCGTCGCATTGGCCGCCCCAATTACCGCGAGCGGAAGCGCACGCTTCTCGTTCGTCTCGCCGAACGTCGTCAGAAACACTTTCTTGGGCGCGGCCTTCGCGACGGCGTTCACGAAGTCGACGACGTCCTGGTAGTGACTGGTCTCCTGGTAATCCGTGCGCTCCGCGACGGTCTTCAGCTGGTCGAGCGCGGCGGGCGTCTGTGCGGATGCCGTTGCGACACAGGTGAGCAGGGCCGTCATCGTCAGGATGGCTCTCAAATCGCAATCTCCTTGATGGTCGATGATATCAAGCAGAGATATAATTCCCGCTTGCTCATAGTTGGAGGTATTCAATGAGGCTTGCACGTCTCTGTGCTGCACTAATGACGTTGCTCGCACTTGCCGCAGGCCCGGCATATGCGCAGCAGACCGGATCCATCGTGGGGAAAGTGGTCGATACCAGCGGCGGCGTGCTGCCCGGCGTGACAGTCACGGCGAGTTCCAGCGTGCTGCCCACACCTCGAACGGCGATTACGCAGGCCAATGGCGAATATCGTCTCGTGGCGCTTCCGCCGGGAAATTACGAGGTCAGATTCGAACTCTCGGGCATGCAGCCGATCACGCGTACGGCGGTCGTTCAGCTGCAGGAAGCCACGGTGGCCGACGCGACGCTTGGCGTTGGCGGCCTCTCTGAAACGGTCGAAGTCACCGCCACGTCGGGCCTGGTCGATACGAGCTCCGCGACGATCAAGAGCGGCGTATCGAATGAGCAGATCATGGCGTTGCCCGTCGGCCAGGAATACCGTGACCTGGTCAAGTTGATCCCGGGCGTGCAGTACACGCAGGAAGCTACGCGCGGCCCGAGTGCCGGCGGCAGCGGCCAGGACAATGTGTACCAGTTCGACGGCGTGAACGTGACCCTGCCGTTGTTCGGTACGCTCGCGTCGGAGCCGGCGTCGCACGACATCGCACAGGTGACGACGACGAAGGGCGGCGCGCGGGCGGTAGACTTCGACCGCTCGGGCGGATTCACCATCGATTCGGTCAGCAAGTCCGGAACGAACCGCTACGCGGGCGAGGTGAGCTACCAGTTCCAGAGCTCGAACATGATCGCAGAGCTGAATACGGGTAGCGCGTCGCGCTACGAGCTCGATCGCAGCTGGCTGGTGGGCAACGTCGGGGGCCCGGTGATTCCGGAAAAGCTGTTCTTTTACGGCTCGTACTTCCGTCCGGAGAATTCACGCGCGAACCGCGCGAACCTGTACGGTGAGCTGCCCGACTACAAGCGCACGCGTAACGAGGGATTCGGCACTCTCACATATACGCCGATCTCCTCCGTTCTTCTCGATGGCAGCTCTCGAGATTCTCACCGTCTCGACAAGAGCGACCTGTTCGCGACCAATGCTTCGGCGACGACCGGCACCGGCAACGAGTCCTGGCAGAAGATCGCGATTGTCGAAGGCTCGTGGATCGTCAGCGCGGCGAGCCACGCCACGATGAAGTACACGCACTTCGCCCTCGAGACGCAGGGCCGGCCTGATTTCGAGTCGAGCGCGGTGATCAACACGAACCCCGGCGCGAGGCTCGATATCGTGAACCTCGACCAGCAGGGACTGGTCTCGCTGCCGTTGCCCGTCGCTGGCAATGACGCCTTCAATGCTTTCCTCCAGCCGTACATCGACCGTTACGGCTATGTCCTGAATGGCAACAAGGTCGGCGGCAGCACCGTCGGATACGGATCGACGTTCGATGGCGACGATTTTTTCCGCGATGCGGTCCAGTTTGGCTACAACTACTCCTTCGGCGAGCGGATCAGGCACGAACTCCACGCCGGATACCAGTGGTATACGGATTCCGAGGACCTCGTGCGCACGTCCAACGGATGGGGCTCGATCTCGATGCCCGGCGGACGCACCAGCATCAATGGGTCGCCCATTTTCTTCACGGCCCGGTACCTTCAGGGAACGACCGGCCTGATCCCGAAGATTCATTCCGAGTACCGGTCACAGAGCTTCGAGGTGAACGACGTCGTACGGTTGAACAACTGGACGTTCAACGCCGGCCTGCTGGCGAGCAGAGACACGCTTTACGGCCAGGGGCTGCGCAACGACGACTCGGCGGTTTCGGGCTTTACGCTCGCGCGCGGCGACAAGTACGAGATGTACGACATTCCGTTCAGCAAATTGCTGCAGCCGCGTGTCGGCGCGACGTGGGCGTATAACGGTCAGGACACCCTGTATGCGAGCTATGCGCGCTACAACCCGGCGGCGAACTCGCTGCCACGAGCGGCCTCGTGGGACCGCGCCACGGGTAACGCATTCGTCGACGCGCACTTCGACGCCGAGGGCGTGCTCATCGCCACCGAGCAGGTGCTTTCGTCGACGGGCAAGCTGTTCTCGGACGATCTCACTCCGCGTGGGACCGATGAATTCCTGCTCGGCACGGCCCGTCAGATCACGCCGGAATGGTCCGCGCGGATCTTCGGGCGCTACCGCGAGACGAACCACTTCTGGGAAGACACGCAGAACAACGCCCGCGTCAATTTCAACCCGCCCGCGGGCGTGCCGCGCGAACTGTATATCCCCAACCTGGTCGACCAACTAACGCAGATCGGCACGGGGGGATCGAACTCGTCCTACGTGATCGCAGAACTCGACGGCGCCTACACCAAGTACCACGAGGTTACGGTGGAGAGCGAGTGGCGCGGGCGTTCGACCTTCGTCCGCGGTGCCTACACCTGGAGCAAGTACTACGGCACCTTCGACCAGGACAGCACGACCGGTCTCGTGAACGACATGAACACGTTCATCGGTTCGTCGAACATCGGAGACGGCGCCGGGCGACAGATGTGGGACAACAAGGAAGGCCGGCTTCGCGGCGATCGTCCCCATATGCTGAAGGTGTACGGCTACCGCGTGCTGCCGTGGAAGGCCACGGCCGGCGCATTCTTCATCGCCCAGTCGGGTCAGCCCTGGCAGTCGGAGAACTTCGAGATCTACAGGCCGCTTGTCGGCACCAGCACGAGCGACTCCAACCGCTACGGCGAACCGGCGGGTTCACGGCGAACCGACGCGCACTGGCAGCTGGACCTGAACTACACGCAGGACATCCGCGTCATGTCGCGGCTCACCGTACAGCTCGTCGGCGACCTGTACAACGTCTTCAACAAACAGACGGGATATAACCCGCAGCCGAGCGTGCACAGTTCGGTGTTCGGTACTCCTCGGAACTACTTCGACCCGCGGATCTTCCAGTTCGCGGCGCGGCTGCGTTTCTAGGAACAACCCGTTTCATTCGGGAGCCCGGCAAAGCGGTCTCTTTGCCGGGCTTTTCTTTTCAGCCTCATTGCGCGACCGGGTCCCGCCTATCGAACGGTCTGGAACAGCCTTTCGCGGGCGATCAGTTCACGTGTCGTCGCGTCCGCTCGTTGCCGCGCGCGAGCGATGCGCTCGGCGCGATCCGGCTCGTTCAGCAGCACGCTGACCTGCGCGCGTTTGAACAGCGCCATCGGGTAGTCCGGGTGACTCGAAGGAACTCGATCGAGCGCATCACGCGCCTCCGTCAGGCGGCGCGCCGAGAGGTACAACACTCCGAGCTCGAGATGCCTGGCGAACGCCGATCCCTCCTGCGCTCGCGCCTTCTCGAACGCTTCGATGGCCGCATCCGTCTGTCCGGCCGACATGGCGAGATCGCCAAGGCGAAGCCATGCCGCCGCGGACGGAGCCTCGAGCGAATAGGCCTTCCGCCGCAACTCCACCGCCTCGGCCAGTCGCTGCTGCTTCTCTCGGACCGTCGCGAGCCCCTCGAGCGCAGCCACTCGCTCGGGCTGCCCGGCGACGATGCGCTCGAGGACCGGCACCGCTCGTGTCCAGTCCTTGCCGCGCGCGTAGTGCAGCGCCAGGTACATCTGTGCGTCTTCAGATTTGGGTGCGATGGCGGCGGCGCGCCTGAACGCCGCCAGCGCATCGACGTCCTGCCCCAGCGTCGAATAAGAAGTGGCAAGACGCAGCGCCGCATCAAGGTTTTGTGGATCCGTTGTCAGGATCCGCTTGAACAGCGGAATCGCCTCGCGATAGCGGTCCTGCACGAACAGCGCCGATGCAGCTTCGATGACGGGGAGCAGTGACGTCATGTCCGCCGGACGTGGTGCATCCTTGCGCACGATGGGCGTCGCGGTGCCGCTCACGTATCCCAGGCTCGCCAGGCTGCGGCGCGCCTCTTCGCTCAGGTTTTCCGGCGCGCGGTTTACGCCGAGCGACGGCACGGGATAGTCGTCGAGTGCCTTGCGCATTTCGGCCGGGAGGCTCGTGCCCGCACCGAGGTTCTTCTCTTCGCGCGGGTCTTTCGAGAGGTCGTAGGTTTCGAGCTTTCCCGCGAAGATCGCTTTCTGAGAGCCCGCGACAGCCATGATCTGCGGCTGCCAGCCGTAGCTCAGAAACGGCTTCATGGCTTCAGCAAGAACGACGTCCTGCGCTGCGGTACGAAGACTATCGCCACCACCGAGCCCGGCCCAATCGAGGACGGTGTGAAAGATGCGCCGCGTGCTCACCGGCGTGTCGTTGATCCCCGCAGCAATTCCAGGTCCCGCGACGACTAGAGGCACGTGCATCGTCGACTGGTAGAGCAGATTGCCGTGCTGCGGTTCACCGTGATCGCCGAGACCTTCACCGTGATCGGCGGCGACGATGATCGCGACGTTCCCCTTCCGGGATTCGACGGCAGCGGCGAAGGCGGTGATGACGCGGCCGAGCTCCGCGTCCATCGCCTCGACTTCGCCGAGGTACGGCTTGTCGGGATGCCGCGCTCGAAACGACGCCGGCGGGGCGTAAGGCGTGTGCGGATCGAAGTAATGGACCCACAGCAGCAATGGCTGCGCTGGTGCAGTGGAAAGATACGCGATGGCCCGATCCGTCGTGTCCTTCGAAGATCGTTCCGCCGACCCCGGCGCCAGTTCGTCGTCGTAAATGTCGAATCCGCGCGACAGGCCAAAGCGGCCCGCCAGCACGAATGCCGACACAAATGCGGCGGTCCGATAGCCGCTCTGCTTCAGCCGCTCGGCGAGAACGGGCTGCGACCCGGACAGGAACCGCGCGTTCTCGTGGATGCCGTGACCGGCGGGATAGAGCCCGGTCATGATCGAGGCGTGCGATGGCAGGGTCTCGGGGACGGTGGCGTAGGCCTGGCGGAACCTCACGCCTCGCGCGGCGATCGCATTGAAGGAGGGCGTCTGCATTCCGGCCGCCTCCGGTCCGATCGCGTCGGCACGCGTCGTATCGAGGGTGACGAGCAGAATGGATGGTCGCTCTCCGCCGCCTGAGCCGCTCGAAACGCGTTCAGGCTGCTTGCTGCACCCGGCAAGAACCAGCACGAGCAGAGCGATCGTGATTCGAACAGTCACGACGCGTTGGCGCATGTGCTCATGCGCCTAATCTAAGGCAAAACGGGCGGCTGCATCCAAGCGCAGCCGCCCGCTCAACTCCAACGTTCAGCAGTTTCGAGCTAGAAGGAGTACTTCACTCCAAGCATGACTTTCCGCGATCCGCTCGTAACCGTGTTCCGGATGCGCCCGAACGTCGTGGAGGTCGTCGTCAGCGTGGGGAAGCCGAATACCGGGTGATTCGTCACGTTCGTGCTGTCGGCCCGAAGTTCGAGCATGTGGTTCCCGGCGACGCGCGTTCTCTTCGAGAGCGACAGATTGATGAAGTACCCGCCGGGCCCGCGGAAGTAGTTACGGCCGGTGTTGCCGAATTCTCCCGGTGCCGGCGTGCTGAATTTCGCGCGCTCTTCGGGTGTGAAGTACCAGATGATCCCGTCCTCCTCGTGCACGGACCCGAAGCTTCTGGAGCACCCGTCGCAGTTTGCCGGCGTCTGCACCACGTTGCTCAGCGTGTTGGAACCGCCGTAGACGGTCATGGGACGTCCGCTCTGTGCGACGAACTGTCCCGACAGCTGCCATCCCCCGATGAGAGTGTCCGTGGCCTGGTTTACCGACCCGCCGAAGGCTTTTCCGCGGCCGAACGGGAGTTCCCACACAGCCTGTGCCTGGAGCACGTGCGTGCGATCGAAGTCTGACAGCGCGAAGTTCAGATCGCGGTTGAAGATGTCGAACGGCGTGCTCGAGGCTGACTGGTTGTTGGCCGTACTCACAACAGTGAAGGCCGGGTCGTACGACCGCGTGTCCTTCGACCGCGAGAGGGTGTAGCCCACCAAGTAGCTGTAGCCATTGCCGAAGCGCCGTTCCAGTTTCATTTCCAGGGCGTGGTAGCGCGAATAGTCCTCCGAGTCGATGACGTTGACGGCGCCGAGAAACTGTGGATACGGGAAGAAGAAGTTCGATCCGAGCCCGGCCAGTTCAGGCAGCGTGGAGGTGCCCTGCACACGCTGGCCGAGCGAGGCAGCGAGCGCGGCAACGGAATTCAGCGTCAGGTTCGACGCGAACAGCCGCCGCACCATGTCCGAGCCGCTCTCGGTGGCGCCGCGCCGTGTGTCGGGGGCAAGCAGCTGGTTCATCAACTCGCTTTGTCCACCCGCCTTGACGATGTTAAAGGCGTCGAGGAACCCGTTGTCGAAGATCTCGGCCTGGTTCACGTTGTAAGCGCCAAACAGGTGTTCGGCGCGCCGGCCCACGTACGCAATCTCGAACAGGGTCTGGGAGAACAACTCGCGCTGATAGGTGATGGCCCACCCGTGGGTGATCGGCGTCTGAAACTCCGGATCGACCACGCGGATGCTGCCGCTGCCGACCGGTGCCGGCTGCAGAAAGCTTTCTGGCGAGACGGTCGGCTGCAGACTTGGCAGCCCTTGCCGCAGGCGTCCGCCACCCTGTCCGAATGCGGTATTCACGACGCTCGTCGTGATCCCGGGAATGCTCTGGAAGATGTTCGACGAAAGTACGAACGTGTTTATACGGTCGAAAGCCATACGGTAATTGCCGCGAATGACCTGTCGGCCATCACCGCGCGGATCCCACGCGACGCCGACCGAAGGGGCGAAGTTGTTCCAGTCGTCTTCGTACAGCTTCCCCTTTTCAAAGCTCACGGTGTTGCTCGGCGGCTGCCCCACCGCCAGGCTCTGACTCGGACGGCGGATCAAGTCGTCAGGATTTCGAGGTGCGAGCTTTGCCTCCCACCGCACACCGAGATCCACAGTGACATTCGAGCGCGGCTTCCAGGTGTCCTGCGCATACAGGTCGATCTCCGGGTAGTCAGCTTTGAAGTCGAACAACGTGCCTCCAGGGCCGTACGTATCGCCCTGCTGAACAAAACCCTGCGTCAGCGTTCCCACGCGTCCAAGCAGGAAGTTGATGCTGGACTGGAGCGCCGGCCGGTCGTTCGCCGTCTGGATGTTCGTGGGTATACCGAATGTCGCGGGGTCGACGGCATTGACTCCCGTGCTGAAATCCACCGTCGGCGAGACGTTCACGCCTGCAACGGATCCGCGCGTATCCGTGTGGCGCTGGAAGCGCATGTTGGTACCGAATCGGAAGCCGTGCGCGCCCTTCTGCCAGCTCAGGTTGTCGACAAACTGCAGGGTGTCAACCGAACGAAGATTGCCCCACTGATGATCCTCTGGCAGTGTGACCGGCGCGCTGATCAGCGAGTACTGCGATGGATCGGCCATCGGGCTCACGAAGTCAAACGTGAAGTGGTTCTGGCCGACGACGAGCTCGTTCACGAGATTGTCGCGCGCGCTCCAACGATAGTTGCCCGCCCAGTTGTAGGGATCGCGCTCGGTATCAACGAAACAGGTCGTGCCGGGGAATGCCGGGTCGCCGCCGTTCACCTGGTCGCACAGCGTATTCTGGTAGCCCTTCGAGTAGCGGATGAAGGCGGCGTGGCTCGGGGTGAAGGTGTGGTCGACCTTCGTCGTGAAGTCCAGCTGGCGCTCCTGCTCGAACGCCGAGAACGTGTACCCTGCCGTGTTCAAGCCGTCTCCGGTCGTGAAGTTGTTCGGGAGCGGCGTCGTGCCGAGGATGCCGTGGATCGTCGGATCCAGTCCAAGGCCCTGCGGATCGCTGGCAGGAATGTTGTACGTGCCGATCGGCACGATCGGATTGCCGTTTGCGTCAACCGACGCGCCGGCCACACCAGCCGGCTGGTTGCGGCCGCCTGTGTTGTAGCGCCAGAGGCCCTCGCGCGCCGAGGCGGTGTAGACCGTGCGGGTGAACTCTGAAGACTGCTCCGCCCGGAGCACCTGCATATTCATGAAGAAGAACGTCCTGTTGCGACGAATCGGCCCGCCCAGGCTGAAGCCTGGCATGTACTGCGTAAACTGCCGTTTATCGAGGCCGGCGATGTTGTTCTCCCATTCATTCGCGTTGTACTCGGGGCGGCGGTCAAAATAGAAGGCACTGCCGCTGAACCTGTTGGTACCGGTGCGCGTCACCATCGCGACCTGCCCGCCGCTGTTCCGGCCGAACTCCGCGGTCTGGTTGCCGGTCAGTACCTTGAACTCCGCCAGCGCGTCCGGGTTCGTCCGCAGCGGGGAGAAATTCGATCCGCCCGCGCTCGACTCATTCGTATCGATGCCATCGAGCGTGAAGTTCCAGGACCGGTCACGCGCGCCGTTCACGTGCACACCGCCGCCGGTGTTGGCGCCCGACACGACTCCGGGTTGTGTGAGGACGAGGTCGAGCGGGTTGCGTCCGCGTCCGCCGAGGATCGGCAGGCTTTCGATCGTCCGCTGGTCGAACGTCGAGCCGAGATTTCCCGACGTGTTGGTCTGGACGACCTGCGCAGACGCGCGCACTTCAACGGTTTCAGTCACTCCGCCTGGGTCGAGCACCGCATTGACCGTAGCCGGTTCTCCGATCCGGACCGCGTTGCCGGTCGATGCGAACCGCTTGAAGCCCTGCAACTCGACGGCGACCGTGTAGGTGCCGACCTGGACGGCCTCGAAGGCATACGTGCCAGTTTCATTCGTGACGTCGGTGAACTTGACTCCAGTGGATTCATTTGTCAGCGTGACCGTCGCGCCCGGAATGACCGATCCCGACCGATCGGCGACGACACCGGTGACACGCGAGGTGGTGCCCTGTGCGAATGCAACGGTAGATACGACCAGCACGATCGCCAGAGCGGAAGCAAGTTGCCGCATAGAGGCCTCCTGGAAAGGGTGGCATCGGTGAGTGCTGCCAGTGGCCGCGACCAAAAAATCGCGTTGAGAACCGGCCTACACTATTCATCCCGGGACGAACAGTCAAGGTCGCGTTCGAGTGCGGGCGCCATGGAAACCCTCATGAATCGAGCGTCAACTGCTGCGCGTGGACGGCGGCCCCGAGCAGGCCGGCGTCGGGATTCAGGATGACCGACACCGGAATGGTGGCCACCAGGTGCGCCATCGGCTCCTTGTCGCGGAAGGCGTCCATGAACGAACCAGACTCGAGCGCCGGCAGAATCTTTGGTGCGATACCCCCGCCGATGTAGACGCCGGCAGTTGCGACATAGCGGAGCGCAATGTTGCCGGTTTCGGCGCCGTACGCCCTGATGAAGATGTCGAACGCCTCGACACAGCGGGCGCAGCGCTTCTCGAAAGCCGCCCGGCTGATCCGCGCCGGCAGGTCGCTCGCATCCTTCGATGGCCCGACGCCTTCGCACAAATGGGACGGGGCGATGCTGTTGGGCGTAATCGTCGGTCCCGAGCCGAATGAGTTGTGCGTGAACTGGTAGATGTTCACCAGCCCCGGCCCCGAGAGAACGACCTCGACGCCGACGCGGCCGAAGATCCGCGTCAACTGCTGCACCATTTCCATCTCGCGCGGCGTTCTGGCGGCGAAATCGCTGTGGCCGCCTTCGGACGCCGCCGGAATGAACCTGCCGTCGACGTTGTGGAGCATCGCTTCGCCGAGCCCGGTGCCCGCCGCGATCACTGCAGCGTTGCCGTCCGCGAGCGGCACGCCGACCTGGAGCGCCTTCAGCTCTGACGGCTCGAGCACGGTCACACCGTACGCCAGCGCTTCGAGATCGTTGATGATCCGCACCCGCTTGAAGTTGAAGGCCTCTTCCACGACATCGCCGTCGACGAGCCAGGGCACGTTCGTCAGCCGCGCGACCTGCTCTGTCACCGCGCCCGCTACCCCGAGGCAGACGGCTTCGATTCGTCGCGGTTCGATGTTCTGCGCGGCGAGGAACTCGCGGATCATCGGCTCGAGCGCGTCGTACTCGAGCGTCACGAACTCGCCCACTTCGATCGGCCGCGGACGCTCGGGCGAGGTGGCAAAGATGCCGAACAGCGTCTTCGTTCCGCCGATGTCGCCGGCCAGAAGCATCGTTTCATTAGAACTCAAAACGTCAACTTCAAACTTCAAACGCCAGACTTCAAAAGATTTCGCGACTGCAAAAGGTACTTTTTGGGAGTGTGCAGTTTGTAGTTTGGAGTTGACAAGGAGCATGCCTTCGGCTCATCTTCCGGGTGAATGACGTCGTCTTCGTCATCGGCTGGTGGTCCACTGGGGCATCGTCAGGTACGCAGTCTCTATCCCGGAGTCACCGAGAACCATCTGCGGTATCTGGAGAAGTGGGGACTGCTGCGCCATCAGTCACACGTTCCTCGCGAGCTGCGCCAATACACGTTCCCCGACCTGCAGACGATCAAGCAGCTCGCCGCGGAGTTGGAGCGCGGCACGCCGCTGCGTATCGTCCTCCGCTCGCTCGACGCCGAGCGGCAGGGGCAGCTGCAGTTGGACTTTCAGGATGCGACGGCCGCGAGCCACGCGCCGCGCGCCAAGGTGGTGGCGCTCGATCAGCATCGCGCCAGGCGTGAAGCGCTCAACGCTCCGCACCCGAAAGACGCGTCACTCCAGTTTCCCTTCGCCGATCCGCAGTCGGCGCTCGCCGCCAAATACTTCGTCGAGGGCTCGCGCCTCGACGACGGGGAAGAGCACAACATGGAATCGGCGGCGGCGGCGTACCGAAAGGCGCTGATCGTCGATCCGGATCTGGTGCCCGCGATCGTCAACCTGGCGAATATCCACTATGCGCGCGACGAGCTGATCGAGGCACAGGCGCTCTATGAACGAGCCATCGGCCTCGAACCCGATTGCTTCGAAGCGCACTTCAACCTGGGGAACATCCTTCACGACCTCGGGCGGTTCGATCGCGCGCTCACCTGTTACCGGAACGCGGTCGCGCTGAATCCGTCGTACGCCGACGCGCACTTCTACCTGGCGGTGACGCTCGAGAAGACGGGTCACTCACCCGAAGCGAGGCCGCACTGGAAGGCGTACCAGGAGCTCGCGCCCAGCGGAGAATGGGTGGAGCTGGCCAAAGAATTCACTGAATAGACTCAACTTCAAACGCCAGACGAGAAACTCCAAGAAGGACGAAGAACGCCCTCTTTTGATTCTTGGAGTTTGTAGTTTGAAGTTTGGAGTTGCCTTTGGTTCAGCGTCAGTAGGAGTTGTAATCCCGCTTCTTGGGTGTGCGGCGAAGCTTGTAGAAGCCGCAGTCGGGGCACCAGGACTCGGCGACGAATCCCTCTTTGCCCGCAAACGGGAGCACGTCGCGATGTGTGCAGAACTCTCCGGAGTCGGGATCGCAGCGCCACCGGCAGGACTGGAACTTCATGATCGCCTGCGAGGCAGCGGAGGGCTCGGCCGCCGCCGCAGGCGCACCATCCCCCGGCTGCGACGATTCGGTCTCGGGAAGAGGCGGCGTGAACCGGTTCGAGTCGTCCATCATCCCTGCATCTCGATGCCGACGGAGCGCTGAAGTGCCTGCAGCGCCCGCAGTTCTTCGGGAGCGACAAGCGTCAACGCGGTCCCCGTGGCTTCCGCGCGACCCGTCCGGCCGACGCGATGGACATAGGTATCGCGATTGGTGGGCACCTCGTAATTGACGACATGCGTGATGCCGTCGATGTCGAGGCCGCGCGCGGCGACGTCGGTGGCGACGAGCACGCGGTAAGTGCCGCTTCGGAACCCTTCGATCGCCTGTGTGCGTTGTTGCTGCGTTCGATCCGCGTGCAGCGCGGCTGCCTTCAATCCGAACGACGCCAGCTTGCGCGCGAGCCGGTCCGCCCCGGACTTCGTTCGCACGAACACCAGCACGGGACCGTGGGCGCGGCGCAGGAATTTCGCGAGCCACTCCGTCTTCTGCCCGGAGGGCACCGCTTCGGCGGTGTGCGTGATCGTTTTTGCCGCACCGGCCTGCGCCCCGATCTGCACGTACTTGGCATCGACGACGAGTTCGTCGGCCAGCTTCATTACTTCCTCGGCTATGGTGGCCGAGAAGAGCAGCGTCTGCCGTTGCGCGCTGTCGGGCAGTGCCTGGACGATCCGGCGGACGTCGGGCCAGAAGCCCATGTCCATCATGCGATCCGCTTCGTCGAGCACGAGCGTATCGAGCTTGTCGAACGCTCCGATCTTGCTGCGCATGTGGTCCATCAATCGACCAGGTGTCGCGATGACGATGTCGACGCCTGATTTGAGGGCGCGTTCCTGCGGGCCCATCTCGACGCCGCCGTAGACGGCTACGCTGGTGATGTCGGTGTGATACGTGAAGCCCTCGACGTCGTCAGCGATCTGGACGCAGAGCTCGCGAGTGGGCGCCAGGATCAGGACGCGGGTGTAACCGCGTTCGTCGGGTGCCGCCGCGCGCGACTTCAGCATGCGATTGAGGATCGGCAGCAGGAACGCGGCGGTCTTGCCAGTGCCGGTTGCGGCGCAGCCGATCAGATCATCGCCGTCCATCACGAAAGGTATGACGGCGCTCTGGATCGGTGTCGTTGCATTGAACCCGCGAACCCGGATCCCCTCGATGAGCGACGGTTCCAGGCCGAGCGACTCGAAGGCAACCGGACGCGGATCGTATTGAGCCTGCGGCCGCGTCACCGGTGTAGGTGCGGTCATCGGGGCTTCGTGCCGGGGGGCGCGGCGCGCGTTCTGGCGCGGAGCCCGACGTCCTCCCCGGCGGCCACGAGCGTTGGATTGTGATGTATGGGAGTTCAAACCTGTTTACTTAGCGAGCGCGGAAGGTGATGATGCCGCGGACCGGATCGTAGGGGGAAACCCCAACGGTGACTCGATCGCCAGGTACCACCTTGATGCGGAAGCGGCGCATCCGGCCGCTCAACTGCGCGAGAACCTCATGGCCCTGGTCACATTGCACGCGATAGAGGCCGCCGCTGTGCACCGCGACGACGGTGCCTTGCACATCAATCAGATCATCCTTGCTCAAGCGCTGTCCTTTCCAAACAAAGATTGTGCCACATTCTGCTCCTCATCTCAATCTCAGCCGCATCCATCAAAGGCTCCGAACGGCCGCTTCAACCCGCCCCGCGAGGGTGCCGTAGTCGTTGCCTGTCAACGACATAGCTGGGCCGAAGCTCACGCGAGCGCAGCCGTATCGCGGAACCGTCCAGGTATGGTGGAGAATCCTATCAAGACCCTCGACACGAACCGGGACGACTGGAATGGCGAGTCGCGACGCGATCATCCCGACGCCTCGCTGGAATTCGGCGATCGCGCCATCATCGGTCCGCCGGCCTTCGGGAAAGATGAGGACCGAATAACCGCTTTCCGCCACCTCACCGATATAACGCAGAGCCTGCCGTGCGCCCGCTTCCCGCTGCGGAAGCGGAAACGCGGCGAAGAACAGCGAAGCGAGATAGTAATTGAGGCTGTTCGTAAGACGCTTCGACAGTGGATATTGATCCGGGTGGAAATGCGGCGCGAAGAACTCCTTGAGCATAGCCGGAGCGACGCGATACCGCCACTGTGGCGGTAGCGCCTTCAGGATCGCGGGCGTGTCGAAGTGACTCTGATGGTTGGCCGCAAAGATCACGGGCCCATGGAGACCACGGAGATTCTCGACACCGCGAACCTCGAGTTTCACGAAGAGTCGCATCGGCGGCAGGATCCACGTCGGCAGGCTGATGCGGCGCGCGGCGCGCGCGACTGAGGATCGATTCCACGAGGGAAGGTCGAAAGTGTCGATGAGGCGCGCCTCCGGGGCCGCGCCTTCGATCGGACGAACCAGCGCCTCGAGATCGCCGACCGTTTTCGCCGCAGCGAACTGCGCCTCGTCGACGGTGACCTCGAACGATTCTTCGAGGGCCATCATCAGCTCGACCCGTTCAAGCGAACTGAGCCCGAGCGCGTCGATCGCGGTTTCCGCGGTGATCGAACGTCCGGGCGCGAAGCGGTCGAGCATCGCGATCACGCTGCGTCCCCGGGAGGGCGGGCGCGATGATCCATGCTGGCCCGCCAGCCACTGCTTCAGCTCGCGCCGTTTCAATTTGCGAGTGCCTTCGGTGCGCGGCAGATCGCCGGCGGTCCAGGCAACGACGGCGCGGATCTTCTGGTGATCCTGCAGTTGGCTGTTCGCTTGCCGCACGACGTCGTCGAGGTCCACGCCTGGATCCGAGACGATGACGGCCTGGACGCGCTCGGTGGTGCTCGAAGATCCGGTCACGGGCGCCCCGATTACCGCTGACTCACGAACGCCGGGAATGGCGTTCAGCACGCGCTCGACGTCCTCGGGAAACACATTCAGTCCCTCGGGCGTGACGATCATCTCCTTCTTACGGCCGCGTATGTGCAGGTGACCGGAGCCGTCGAATTCGCCGATGTCGCCAGTGTGAAACCAGCCGTCCTCGAACGCCGTCTGCGTTTCGTCCTTCGCGTTGTAATAGCCGCTGGTCACGTTTTCACCGCGCACGAGGATCTCCCCGTCGGCCGCGATCTTCACCTCCACTCCGGCGAGAGGCTTGCCGACGCCGCCTCTCGCGGCGCGCAGGGGGTGGTTCAGCGTGACGACGGGAGCCGTTTCGGTGAGACCGTACCCCTGGACGACGAGAAAGCCGAGGCGTCTCCAGAACTGTTCGAGCTCGGGATCCAGCGGCGCCGCCCCGACGACAAACGCCCAGAATTTGAACCCGAAGATGCGATGGATGCGGCGGTAGCGCCACCAGTTCTTCGCCCAGTGCGTGCCAGGCGGAGGAGGCTCCGCGGCTTCGGGTGCGAGGCGCAGGACGTGATCGCGCAGGACCTCGAGCATCTTCGGCACGCACACGACGATGGAGACGCGCCGATCGTGAATCTGTCGAACGATGTCCGGCGGCGCGAAGCTGCGGGTGAACACCGTCATCCCGTCGAGCATCGGAGGAATGAACGTCGCCATCGACTGCCCGAACATGTGGCTGAGCGGCAGCAGGTTGAGGAAGCGGATCGGCGCGAACGGTCTCGCATACTTGCGATACTTTGCGATCTCGCGTTCGATCGGCACGATGTTCGCGAGGATGTTCCGGTGGGTGAGGACGACGCCTTTCGGGTCCGCCGTCGCGCCTGACGTGAAGATGATCTCCGCGGTGTCCGTCGCATCCGCTGCGTAGGTCTGTGGCAAGGGATCGCTGCTGTCGGCGGAGGCCCGGCCAGTGCTGCGCGCCACGTCGCGGATCGACCACACGGCCCGATGCGTCTCGATGTTTCCTTCCACATCGCCGATCACAATGAGCGGCGCGTCGACGATGTCCGCGATGCGAAGGACGAGTTCGGCTGACGATCGATAGTCGATGGGCACGAGGATCGCGCCCTCGAGCAGACATCCCCAGAGCACCACCAGCCATTCGGCCCGGTTCTCGCACCACAGAACGACCTTGTCGCCGCGGCGGACACCGGTGCTTCGCAGGCGAGTCGCGCATGCACGCGCCGCGGCGGCGATCTCGCGGTACGTGAACGTCCACGCACGATAGCCGTCGTCGTACACGACGAAGTCGCGCTCGATCGTGGAGAGATCCTCGAAGAAGTCGAGGAGCGTGCGCCGCAGCATGCGCTGAATTATGATGGAAAACTCCATGTCGCTTCCGCCGGTCTTCGCCGCCAGCGCCCTCTACGACAACCTGCTGCAGGCGGCGCTCAGACAGTTCTTCGGACGCGCGACCTTCGAAACGGAACCGATCCCTTCGCTCTCCTCGGACGGGCGTCTCGCGATCGAGCCGACGAACGACCCCTCGGTGTTGTCGATTCGCTGGTTCGGATCGCGGCACGTGCTTCACGTACCGGCGCGGCGTCCGTTCACGAAACACGAGGTCAGACTTGCGCGCGCGATCGGCACCGTTCTCGCGGCGCGCTACCGCGCGATCTTCGATCCGAAACAGATGCTCGAACGCGGCGAACTGTTCCGCGGATCGATCGAGGACCGCTACGTGAGCGCGTTTCTCGATCCCGTGCCGATGACGGATCCGTCGCAGTCGCGCGCGGACCTCGCTGCCACCGCGATCGAGGTGCTGCGTGTCGCAGCGCTGTCGAGCTACGAGAACCGTGCGATTTCCTCAGGTGTTCTGCTCCTCGGCGGGCTGGAAGATCCAGTCCGGGCGAGCACGCGCCCGTCCGGCAGTGAGTATCGCTACTCCGCGGCGCTGACCGGGATCAAGAGTTTCTACCGTCTCTGCGATGGACTGCGGACGCTCTTCCTGGTGAACCGTGACGGGGCCGTCCTCGACATTGTCGAAGTGCAGCGCTACGACCATCCCGCGCCGCTCGCCGTGCCGTGCTCGATCACCTATCGCTCGCATGCGCGCGCCACGGTCGGCAACGAGAACATCTCCATCGTCTTGAGCCCGACACACGAAATCAAGATCTTCGCGGAGGGGAAGCAGGTTTTCAGCTTCCGTAATGCGAAATGGAACCTGCTGGACGTCGAGGCGAAGTACGAGATCTGGTCCTACTCGTTGGGCAACCGCGCGCTCGCCGAACGGCTGTTCCACACGGCGCTCGATCTTGCGGATTCGCGCGAAGGGGCGCTGTTCGTCGTCCTTCGCGACGCGGCTGCCTCGCTGCCGCTGCTCGTTGCGCCGGGGGACCAGCTGGATGCGATTCGCGTCGTTGGCGGCGAAGTGCCGACGCGGGCACAACTGATGTACATGCTCAGGGGCCGCAGCGTCACGGATCTCGATCCTGCCGTGCTCGAGGGGCTCGCCCGGACTGATGGCGCGACGGTCATGGATGCGTCCGGGCGGCTCCTTGCGGTCGGCGCCATCCTGCTGCATCCGGAGCCACTCGAGCCACACTCGAGTCTGGCCGTCGAAGGCGCACGCACTACCGCCGCCATGGCCGCGGGCCGGTATGGCGCCGTCCTCAAGGTGAGCGAGGACGGGCTCATCACCTTCTACGATCAGCAGGAGCGGATCTGGGACATCTGAACTGAACCTGGCCATGCTGAACGCTGAAGTAAGGCTGCAAGGCGGAAGTGCGCAAGTAAGGCCCGCAATTAAGCAAGCACGCAAGGAAGCAAGGACGTAATCGGAATGCGCATCTTTTTGACCGGCGGCACCGGCTACATCGGGTCGGCGGTTCTCGACGCGTTCGTGCGGGCGGGGCATCACGTGGATGCGCTCGTGCGGAACAGCGAGAAGGCGGAGCGCGTCCAGTCGCGAGGGGCGACGCCGGTGCTCGGCGATGCCTCCGAGCCTGCTTCCTACGCGGATGCCGCGGCTGCGGCGGATGGTGTCGTGCTCACGGCTTTCGACACTTCACGACGGGCGGTCAGAGTCGATGCGACGACTATCGACACCGTGCTGTCGACGCCCGTGCGCCCGGGGCGGTTCATCATCTACACCTCGGGCGTGTGGGTGCTCGGCCCTGCGCCCGCGTCGGTGGATGAATCTGCGCCGTTGAACCCCATCGAACATGTCGCGTGGCGACCGGCACACGAGAAGCGCATCCTCGATGCGGCGACTGCTGGCTGGCGAACGATCGTCGTCCGGCCCGGGATCGTCTATGGAGGAACCGGCGGCATTGTCGGCGATCTGCTGAAGGATGCCTCGAACAGCCTGATTCGCGTCGTCGGCAGCGGCGACAATCACTGGCCCCTCGTCTACGATCGCGATCTCGCCGATCTCTACGTGAGGTTTGCGGCGAACCCCGGCGCCTCCGGCGTTTATCACGCGAACGACGAGGGGGACGAAATCGTCAACGATATCGTTCAGGCGATCAGCGAGCACGCGAAGACGGAGCCGAGCGTGCGTCATCTGCCGTTGTCCGAAGCCAAGAAGAAGATGGGCACCTACGCCGAGGCGCTGGCGCTCGATCAGATCGTCCGCAGCCCCCGCGCCCGTGCCCTCGGCTGGAGCCCCTCGCTTCACTCCGTGTCGGGCAACGCAGCGAGGTTGTTCGAAGAATGGAAACAGAAAAAACGCTGAGGAACCTGCGTCGAAGCCCTGCCAAAGACCTCACCACAGAGACCGCAGAGGGCGCAGAGAGAGGTTTTAGAAAAGAAAGGGAAAAAAGAAAAAAAAGAAAAACTCTGCGTTCTCTGCGTTCTCCGTGGTGAGGTCTTTTATGAGCAGTTGTCGCCGATCACCGCACACTTACACCAGCGCTGAACACCGTCACCGAGGTCGACGCAAAGCCAGGCCGCAGGACCGCCGGCGGCTGCGCGTTGATTTTGTAGAAGCGCAGATCGAACGAGAACGCGAGGTGCTTCTTCGCGAACCACCGCGCACCGCCGCCGTAGTTGATGGCCCGCGGTAACGATTCCGGATCCTCGAACGGCGCGTCCTCGAGCTCGGTCGTGAAGTTCGCCCAGCCGATGCCGCCGCTCAAGTAACTCCAGCCATCCCGCTTTCCGAAGTTGAGCGAGACCTGTGGCGAGATCGCGGTGAGGTTCGTGGCGATCGCCGGTCCTTCGGGCCCGTCTTCAACCACCGGCGGAATCGTGCGGCTTGCGTGTGCGCGCAGCAGGATCTCGCCGCCGACACCCAGCGCGAATATGCGTTTACGAACCGGATATAGATGTGCGCCGACGACGAGACCGAGGCCGCGTGTGGGGAGATCCGCGGGCTGGACGCCAATCGCCGCGGCACTCAGCGGATCCTGCTTGAAGCGCGCAAGCGTTCCGCGCGCGTCGACGACGAAGGGGCCGATCGGTTGATCGAGAAGTGGCGGCGGGACGGGATCCTGTGCGAACGCCGAAGCAGAACTGAGGACCAGCAGACCGGCGCAAAGCGCCGTGCGAAACGATCGCGACATCAGCGCCGATTGTACTCGCGTGCGAATGCGAGGCCTTCGTCGGTGGTGGTGATCGTTCCGTCGAGTTGCCGTTCGTAAATGGCGCGAAGCAGCTCACCGACCCGCGGCCCGGGCTGCATCCCCAGCGCGAGGAGGTGCCGGCCGAGCACGAGAGGCGGTGGTGGCGCGTGCTGAACCCCAAGCTGCCGCGCCCGCTCGAGGAACCAGTCCATCGAGGAACAATCGAAGTTGCCGGTGCGCCCCATGCAGTCTGATCTGGCGAGGATCGCGAGCAGCTCGAGGTCGACTTTCTGTGCCAGGCGGCGAAACGCGCCGTCGGAGACTGGAGTCTTCGACATGCCGAACATGCCCGGCTTCAGATGGTGCGCCGTGATCCCGAGAACCTGCTTGCGCACGTCGAACCCATCCATCGTGTGGATGTTCAGGCGATCGAGCAGCGCCGTCGCCGGTCCGACACCAGCCTGCTCGTGATCGATCGAACGGATGCGGCCGTCGACGAATGCCGTGGTCGGCGGCTTGCCGAGATCGTGGCAGACCGCGCCGAGCATCAGCGTGACCTGACGGGGCCGATCGAAACCGCCGATCCGCGTTCTGGCCTGGTCGATGACCATCAGCGTATGGATCCAGACGTCTCCCTCGGGGTGCCACTCGGGCTCCTGCGGGCAGCCGACAAGCGCCTTCAGTTCGGGGAACAGGCGATCGATGACGCCGAGGCGCAGCGCGAGATCGAACCCTCGCGACGGCCGTGGCGCCGCGAGCAGCAGCTTCTCGATCTCACCCCAGATTCGCTCGGCCGGCAGATCGTCGAGCGGGATAGTCCTGCACAGATCCGCCGTCGCCTCATCGAGGTTGAATTCGAAGCGCGCCGCGAACTGGATCGCCCGCAGTACGCGAAGGCTGTCTTCACCGAATGTGGAAGGGTCCACGGCGCGAAGGGTCCGTCGCTCGATGTCTCCGCGGCCGTCGAAGGGATCGAGGTATTCGTCCGTCAGCGGATCCCATGCGATCGCGTTGATGGTGAAATCGCGCCGGCGCGCCGCTTCTCGCGGCGACAGGGTCGGATCGCCGTGCACCTCGAATCCCTTGTGCCCGCGCCCGACCTTCGACTCGCGCCTCGGCAGCGCGACATCGATGTCGGCAACTTTATAGACCGTGAAACTCTCGCCCACGGCATTTACTGGACCGAATGTCGCGAGCACGGCTCGCAGCGAGTCAGCCGGCAGCCCGTAAACCTCGATGTCGATGTCCTTGGACGTCCGTCCCATCAGGCGGTCGCGCACCCATCCACCTACGACGAGCGCGCGTCCGCCGGCATCCCTGATGGCTCCGATGATCGAAGCCGCGAGATCAGGCACGCGAAACGGTCCTGCGGCGTCCGTACTTTCGTACGAGTCGATCGGTGTAGCCCGGCGCGACGGCGTTGAGAATCGCAAGAGCCCTCGACGTGCGATGCGGATATATCTCGGGGCGCGGGTGACGCATGCCATCGACGATGGCGGCGGCCACGTCCTCGACCGACTGCGTCGGTCCGAGCCCGGATACCGAATGGCCGTAGTCACGCGACATCGCCTCGCGGAACTCGGTTTCCGTCGATACCGGATACACGACCGACACGTGGATGTCGGAGTCGGCGAACTCCGTTCTCAGCGCCTCCGCGAATCCGACCTGCGCCGCCTTCGTCGCGCTGTACCCGCTCATGTGCGCGATGCCGCGCTGCCCGACGATCGACGACACGAGCACCAGGTGGCCATGCCCTTGCGCCCGGAAGACCGGGAGCGCGGCGCGCGTGCCGAAGTACGTGCCCATGAAATTGACGTCCATCATGCGCTGCATGACGTCGGGAGGCGTTTCTTCAACCGTGCCGTAATAGCCGAACCCCGCGTTGCAGATCATTCCGTCCAGGCGGCCGAATACTGCCTGCGCGCGCGCGACCATGCGCAGGCAATCCTCCTCCTTCGTCACGTCCATCGTCACCGCATCGGCCTGTCCGCCCGCGGCGCGGATCCGCGCGACGGCGGCGTCGAGGAGCTGCGTGCGCCGTGCACCGAGAACGACGTGCGCGCCGCCGCGCGCGAGACGCTCGGCGCAGGCGAGCCCGATGCCGGATGATGCACCGGTGATGGTGATGGCGCGCCCGCGGAGGTCCATTTCCGCATGATACAGTCCCGCCTACGCCGCTGTGCGGCTTCGGCGTGGCACGCTCCGCACTCGACCTCCGATTTCGTCCGCCCATGGCTGATCCTTGCATCGAGCTTCTGCAGCGACTCGTCGCGATCAATTCCGTGAATCCGTTGCTCGTACCCGGCGCGCCGGGTGAGCGCGAGATCGCCGCCGCGATCGCGGACCATTTCTCCTCGCTCGGGCTCGACGTGCACGTGCAGCAGGCGCTGCCCGGCCGGCCCAACGTGATCGGTGTTCTCGAGACCGGCGTCCAGGGTCCCTCACTGATGTTCTGCGGTCACACCGATACGGTCGGCGTCGAGGGCATGTCAGCGCCGTTCTCTCCCGAGATCCGCGACGGCCGTCTGTACGGACGCGGTTCGCAGGACATGAAAGCCGGAGTCGCCGCGATGATCGATGCGACGCGCGTGGTCCGCGAGCGAAAGCCCCGCTGCGGACGTCTGGTCGTTGCTGCCGTCATCGACGAAGAGTTCGCGAGCACCGGCGCCGACGCGCTCGTCACTGAATGGCGCGCCGACGCCGCAGTGGTCACCGAACCGACCGACCTGCAGATCGGAGTGGGTCACAAGGGATTCGCCTGGCTGGAGATCGAAACCATCGGACGTGCGGCGCACGGAAGCCGTCCGAAGGAAGGCCGCGACGCGATCCTGCGCATGGGACGCGTACTCGGCGGGCTCGAGCGTCTCGACCGTGAGCTGCAGGCGCGCCCGCCGCACCCGATGATGGGCCAGGCGTCTCTTCACGCGTCGATTGTCGAGGGCGGGCGCGAGCTGAGTGTCTACCCGGATCGCTGCCGGCTGCAGATGGAACGGCGCACCGTTGCTGGCGAATCCGGCGAGATCGCCCTGCAGGAGATCGAAGGCATGCTCTCAACCCTGCGCGATGAAGATCCTGAGCTCGAGGCGAGCGCGCGCCTCATCTTCGCGCGTCCGCCGTACGAGACGCCCCCGGGGCATGATCTGGTTCGCAGAATTCAGACGCTGGCCGCTGCATGCGGCGTCGGCTCGGAATCGACCGGCATGAGCTTCTGGACCGATGCGGCCGTTCTCGGTGAAGCCGGGGTGCCGTCGGTGCTGTTCGGGCCGGGTGGCGCCGGCCTTCACAGCACTGAGGAATATGTGCGCGTCGACGAGGTGATCGCCTGTCGTAACGTAT
Organism: Vicinamibacterales bacterium; assembly: GCA_035537955.1. Lineage (GTDB taxonomy): Bacteria > Acidobacteriota > Vicinamibacteria > Vicinamibacterales > 2-12-FULL-66-21 > JACDCA01. Next base: position 44,270 of record DATLLF010000097.1, read on the forward strand.
TGGCTGAGCTTGCCCTGGGCTGGATGAGCCCCGCGTGACCAGACATTTGTCTGGTCAGAGGCACCGGTTTCAGGCCGATTTGCGCAACACCAACTGGGGTTTCAACGCGTGCCGATGCGCGTCGCCGTCGAACCGTTTGCGCGGACCGCGGCCGCTGATTTCCCATCCCGGCGTGTCATGCCCGCAGGACGTGCACCGCATCATGACCCTGTTGCCCTCGAAGTGCAGCACCGAATCATGACCACTCAAGCCGCAAAGTACCTGTCCGAGGCGTGAAAAGGCGCGTGCCACAACTCCGCTGGTCTTCCCGTACGTGATCTCCGCCGCGACCGCGAGCTGCTGGGGGTAATTGGTAACCATGGGAGATATCCCTCGCTCCTGTCCTCTTTTATGACGCCGGACCGGCCTCTGCCGTTCCGCTCCATTCCTGCCTCAGGCATATCAAGAGGTGTGCCACGGTCGGGGCGGCGTTTTCGACCCGTCAGAAGCGTTATTTGGCGCAATTTAACCATTTATTCCAGAAGAGCTGCCAGGCATTGGGGGCAACTCCGGGAGTCACGAACCGGGGCCCAGTTGGCAAACGACACCACAGGTGGAACTCCGCACCTATGGCTCAGGTGTAACTGGAGCTTCAGCGCTCCGCCAGCACGGCGCGCATCACGAACCCGACGTTCGCCGGGCGTTCACCCAGCCGACGCATGAAGTAGGGGAACCATTCACGACCGAAGGGGACGTATACGCGAAGGCGAAAGCCAGCGGCCGTGAGTTGGGCCTGGAGGTCCCGGCGGATCCCGTACAGCATCTGAAACTCGAAGCGGGCGGGGTCGATCCGGCGCTGAGCGGCGTAGGCGCGCGCGGCCGCGATCATCGCCGGGTCGTGGGTGGCGATAGCGGGGTAGGTGCCCTCTGAAAGAAGAAGCTTCGTGATCTCGACGAAGGCCGCGTCGACCTGCGCCTTGTCCTGATACGCCACGAACCGCGGTTCCTTGTACGCGCCCTTGACCACCCTGACCCGTGCGCCCAGTTCATTCATCCGTCGGGCATCGTCGATGCTGCGCGGAAGGGCCGACTGAAGCACCACGCCGGCGTTGCGGTACCCCTGCTGCCACATCGTCTCGAAGACATCGAGCGTCACCTGCGTGAACGCTGAGTTCTCCATGTCGATCCGCACGAAGAAGTCCTGCGCCGTGGCCGTATCGAGGATCCGACGGAGGTTGTCGACGCAGGTCGCGCGGTCGACCGTGAGCCCAAGCTGCGTCAGCTTCAACGAGATGTTGCGGTCGATGCCGGCTCCGACGACTCTGTCCAGCACCGTGAGGTACGTACGCGTCGCCGCGTCCGCTTCCCCCATGCTGTCGACGCTTTCTCCGAGGAGATCGAGCGTGTGCAGCATTCCCGCCGATTCGACGGACCGCGCGGCCTCGATCGCTTCCTCGATGGTTTCTCCCGCAATGAATCGTCTCGCAAAGCCCCGCGGGCCCCGCATGCCGTAGGTGGAAGCGAGATCCTTGAGGGTCGTGCTGGCGGCGAGCGAGGAGAAAACAGCCTTGGAAACCGTTTGCAGCATCAGTGCGTGCGAGGGGCCCGGCGCCCGCCAGGCAGCAGGTGCTGTATCGTGCGAGCGTAATAGCGGAGGACCGTCCGTTCGCGGATCCGGAAGCGTCCGCCGCGTTCGATGTGAATGATGTTCCGCGCGGCGAGTAGTTCGGCGGCGGCCTCGACAGCTTCTTGTCCGGACCGAACGCCCATGTTCGCTCCGGCCGCGGCGACGGTCTCGATCACCGTATCGCAGCGCGCCTCGAGGTCGCGCCGCGTGATCGAGGGCCGCAGCGCGGCTGCAACGACTGCCGTCGGCAGTACCTTGTAGAGCATCCCGATCGTGTCATGCGTGAGATGAGCGATCGCCATCACGTCACGGCGGGACTCAGGATCGTACCCGCTCGTATTTATCGGTGCGCCGAACGTGACGAACGCCCGCGACTGGTAGCCGACGGCGTAGCGCACCATCTCGGCGACTTCGCGCCCGAACGGTCGCTGACGCCGCTTCGCCGCCTGGTGGGCGAGGATGTGGTCCTCGAGCACCAGGTCGTACGCCACGGCCACCGGAACGATCATCGCGTCGTGCCGCGCCTGCAGCGTCGCGTGGAGCAGCCCCGTCTTCGGCGGCTTCAGCTCACCCGAATAGCTGCGCCCGCCTTCGATGTAGAAAAGCAGATCGTGACGTCGCAACAGCTCCGCGACATACGCCTTCAGGGTGACGAGATAGGCCGGGTCCTTCGTGTTGCGGCGGATCGGGATGGCCCCCGTGACATGACGATGGATCAGCCCGAGCGGCCCGCCGAAAAGGTTGATGCCGGCCGCGATCACCGGCGGCCGCACGCCGCTGTCGTCGAGCACGAGCGGCTCGACGAGATAATCGAGATGACTCTTGTGGTTCGAGATGTACACGACGCGTCCGGCCGCTGTCGCCTGCCGCGCAATGTCGACGTGCTCGTCGACGCGGTCGATCTTTCGCAGGATTGGATACAGCGGGTGCTTGAGGGCGCGGTAGATCGGATACCGCTGCGTCGTTCGCAGCTCATCGAGGTAAGCCTCGATGCGCTCGCGTGCCTGGATCTCCGTCTGGCCGTTGCCACCACGCAGGTACCGCGCAACGTCCTCGCGCGCAAGTACGGCTTGCGTGATGTCGTCGAGCATTGAGCGCGACTATATCAGACCTGCAACTGGTGACATATGGCGTCGGTGAATTCGGTCGTGCTCGCCGAGCCGCCCAGATCGCGCGTTCTGACCGCGCCGTCCGTGAGGACTTTGTCGAGCGCTGCACGAATCCTTGCGGAGGTTTCCCGCTCCCCGATGTGATCGAGCATCATCAGCGCCGAGAGCAGCAGCGCTGTGGGGTTCGCGAGATTCTTCAGTGCGATGTCGGGAGCACTCCCGTGCACGGCCTCGAAGACCGCGGCATCCGTTCCGAGATTCGCACCGGGAACCACACCCAGACCGCCAACCAGCCCCGCGCACAGATCCGAGACGATGTCGCCGTACAGATTCGGCAGAAGGAGCACGTCCAGCTTCTCGGGGTTCATGACGAGATGCATACAAGCCGCGTCGACGATCCGTTCGTCGTAGACGATGTCGGTGTACTCCCGGGAGACCCCGCGCGTGCAGTCGAGGAACAGCCCGTCGCTGAGCTTCATGATGTTGGCCTTGTGAATGGCCGTCACGCGCTTGCGTCCGTACTTCCGCGCGTACTCGAACCCGAACCGTGCGATCCTGGTCGAGGCGCGCTCGGTGATGATCTTGAGCGACTCCACTACTCCCGGCACGACCTCGTGCTCCAGACCCGCGTAGAGATCCTCGGTGTTCTCGCGGACGATCACGAGATCCACGTCGGCATAGCGGCTCTGGACGCCGGGCAGGTTGCGCACAGGGCGGAGATTCGCGTAGAGATCGAGCGCCTTCCGAAGACCGACGTTCACGCTCGTGAAGCCCTGGCCGATTGGCGTGGTGACCGGCCCTTTCAACGCCACCTTGTTCCGCTTGACCGAATCCAGCAGCGACGCGGGCAGCGTCTCGCTCGTCTTCTCGAACGCGAGCACTCCGGCGTCGTGCCGGTCCCACTCGATATCCAGCCCCGCCACCGTGAATATCCGGAGGACCGATTCCGACACTTCGGGACCGATGCCGTCGCCGGGGATGAGCGTGATGACGTGTTTCATAGATGGTCCGCGGGACGGATGCGGCCGCTCGCGAGCTTCGGCGCGAGCAGGGCGGCGACGCGCTCCAGCAGTGCACGATCGGCGTCGGTGAAAGCGGCGCGGGCGTCGCTGTCGATGTCCAGCTCACCGAGAACTTCGCCGTCGAGCATGATCGGCACGACGATCTCGGACCTCGTCTCGATGCTGCAGGCCAGGTACCTGGGATCGGCGTTCACATCGTCGACGATGATCGATGCCTTTTCGCTCGCCGCCGCCCCGCAGATGCCGCGACCGAGCGGGATGCGTGTGTGCGGTGACGGCTTGCCGGCGTACGGGCCCAGGTAAAGTTCGTTGCCGTCGAGGATATAGATGCCCGTCCACGTGTAGTGGGGCAGATGCTGCGCGAGCAGCTTGACGGTGTCTTCCGCGGCAACCTGCGCATCAGGCGAGTTCGCCACGGCGGTCGTCACGGCATCGAGGGCGGTCTTGCGTTGGTCGGTCGTCGTCAATCGGTCAGCTCCCGGAACAGCAGCACGAGTCCACCGGCCAGCGGTACGATCTTCACCAGCGTCGACAGCGCGTGCAGGCGGCCGAAGGCCATCCGCCGCGGATCTCCGTCAGGCAGAGAAGACGGCGCGCCGCCAGCAGCCATTCTCGAGCGCTCGATTTGCCTCGAGAGCACCATGCCGGAATACAACGCCGTACCGAGCATCGCGACGGCAATGGCGAGACGCAACCCGAGCAGCGCGGGTCTGGGGCCAAGCGCCGCTCGCGCGACGAGCGACGCGATCATCACCGCGGCGCAGGCATAGGCGAACAGGTGAAAGCGCCGGAAGGCCTCGCCGAACACCGCACCTGCGAGTATCCGGCCATCGGTGACGCCTCGGGCCGCAATCGTGTCGAAGATCGCCGGCGCCGCAACAGCCCCAAGTACGATGAGGCCACCGACCCAGAGCGCTGCCGCCACGAGCGCGGCGTAACGCAGCGCGAGCATCCACTCATTATAATCACCACCTTTTGCTGAATCTCATGCCGGATCGCAGCGGGATCGATTGGCTGCCGTGGTGCCGCGAGGCCTTCGCACGCGCTCGCCTGGAGCGCAAGCCGATCCTCCTCTCGCTCGTCACCACGTGGGCGGCAGGCTGCGCCGAAATGGATCGCACGACCTACGCCGATCCAACGACGATGGCGTTGATTGCCGCGACAGTGATTCCGGTCCGCGTCGACGCGGATCACCGTCCTGATGTCGCCGATCGATATGACCTCGGCGGGTTGCCAACGACCGCGTTTCTGACACCGGCGGGCGAGATCCTTGGTGGTGGCACGTTCGTCTCGCCGGAGCGTCTGCGTGCAGCCGTGTCAAAGGCGGCGAGAGCTGTCGAGCGGGTTCTTCCGGCGGAAGCCGGCGTCTCGTCACCGGCCGGAAGAGAACTGGACGATGCGACGCTCACCGACATCGTGTTCGCCACCTTTGATGACGAGCACGGGGGTTTCGGCTCCGCTCCCAAGTTTCCGCTGGCCGCGCCCGTCAGGCTGGCGATCGATATCTACGCCGAGAACGAAGCACCGGCGATGCTGGAGTTCGCCGTGCGCACGCTCGACGCCATGGGCTGGGGACCGCTGTTCGATGAGACGAGCGGCGGCTTCTTCCGTTGTGCCTCCGGCGCAGACTGGAGCGATCCGCAACCCCCGAAGCTGCTGTCGACCAACGCCCTCCTGCTCGATCTCTATGTCCACGCCGGCGAGATGCTGCGTCAGGACCGCTGGTTCCAGCGGGCGGCCGACATCGTCCGCTATCTCGACGCCGCGTGCGGGCCGCGCGCGTGGCCCGCGGCCGACTGCGGCGACTCGACGACACGGTTCACCGACGTCAATGCGCTGGCAGCGTCGGCGATGCTTCGTGCCGCGGCCGCATTCCAGGACGATGCGGCTGGCAAACGATCGCTCGACGTACTCGAACACGTGCTCCTCGTGTCGTACAAGCCTGGTCATGGCGTCGCGCACAGCGCGAAGGGGGCGCGCGGTCTGCTCTCGGACCAGATCTCCATGGCCATCGCGAGTCTCGATGCGTGGGAGTCCACGGGCAACATCGTTTATCGCATGATGGCTGAGGAGCTTGCCCATTACGCGCTGCGAACGATGTGGGACGACGAACGAGGAGGGTTGTTCGATCGCGATCCCGAGGCGGAGCCAGTGGATCCGCTGCCGAGAGCAGGAAAGCCGTTCGTCCTCAACTGCGACGCAGCCGTCCTGCTGCGGCGATTGGCCGAAGCGACCAACGATCGGATGTTCGCGACGCGCGCGCAGGAGACGGTCGCCGCCATGAGCGCCATCGCCGCGGATTCGGGCCCGCTGGCAGCGCACTATCTGCTCGCCCGGCGCGCCGTTCTCAGGTGATAAACTTTCGACTCCCGACATGAATTCCACATCCGTTCCCGCGCTTCACAACATCGCCACACGTCTTCGCATCGATTCGATCCTGTCGACCACCGCGTCCGCGAGTGGCCATCCGACGACGTGCATGTCGGCGGCGGAGATCGTGGCGACGCTGTTCTTCTCCGAGATGCGGTTGGATCCTCACGATCCACAGAATCCGCACAGCGATCGGTTCGTGCTCTCCAAGGGTCATGCGGCGCCGATTCTGTACGCGGCATGGGCCGAGGCGGGGCTGTTTCCGCGAAGCGAGCTGCTGAAGTTGCGGCAGATCGGCTCTGATCTCGAAGGGCACCCGACGCCGCGCCTGTCGTTCGTCGACGTCGCCACTGGATCGCTGGGGCAGGGGATCTGTGCGGCGGTCGGATCGGCGCTCAACGCGAGGCGGATCGGGTCGGATTACCGGACGTACGCGCTCATCGGCGATGGCGAGATGGCCGAGGGTTCGGTGTGGGAATCGGCCAACGCGGGCATCCACCATCGCCTCGACAATCTCTGCGCCATCGTCGACGTGAACGCGCTGGGACAGAGCCAGGCGACGCAATTCGGCCACGACACCGCCGCGATCGCGTCGCGCTGGACCGCCTTCGGCTGGCACACCATCGAGGTCGACGGCCACGACGTGCAGCAGTTGCTGAATGCGTACGATCAGGCGCGGCAGACGAAGGGACGGCCGACGGCGATTGTTGCGAGAACGCTGAAGGGGAAGGGCGTCTCGTTCGTCGAAGGCAAGGAAGGCTGGCACGGGAAGGCCTTCAAGAAGGACGAAGCCGACAAGGCGGTCGCGGAGCTCGAGAAACAGATGATCGCCGACGCCGCCGCCCCGGAGATTCGCCGGCCGGACTCGAGCGGGCATCCGTTCGCCGCGCCCGCTGATTACTCGAAGATGCCGCCGCCCGCGTATACGCTTGGAGATTCCGTGGCAACGCGCGAGGCATGGGGCACCGCGCTCGCGGCGCTGGGCGGCGTGGATCCCCGCGTGGTCGCTCTCGATGCGGATGTGAAGAACTCCACGTTCAGCGACCGTTTCGAGAAGGCGCATCCGGAACGCTTCTACGAGTTTTTCATCGCCGAGCAGGCGATGATCGGCGCCGCGATGGGCCTCGCCGCACGAGGTGCGATCCCTTTTCCCTCGACGTTTGCCTGCTTTCTCACGCGCGCCAGCGACTTCATCCGCATGGCAGGGATCTCGAGGTCGAATGTGAAGCTCGCCGGTTCTCACGCTGGCGTGTCGATCGGCGAAGACGGGCCGTCGCAGATGGCGCTCGAAGACCTCGCCATGATGCGCGGCGTTCCGGATTGCGCGGTGCTCTACCCGTGCGACGCGACGAGCGCCGAGCGGCTCGTCGCCGCGATGGCGCAGCGCCCGGGCATGGCGTACATGCGCACATCGCGCCCGAAGACGCCGGTCATTTACGGTCCGGATGAAACGTTTCCCATTGGCGGGTCCAAGGTGCTCCGGCAGAGCGACAACGATGTCGCGGCGGTGATCACTGCCGGAGTCACCGTCTTCGAGGCGCTGAAGGCGTTCGATCAGCTCCAGAAGGAGGGCATCGCGATCCGCGTGATCGATGCATATTCGGTGCAGCCGATCGATGCGCAGGCGATGATCGACGCGGCGACAGCCACCGGTGGCGCCGTGATCACCGTCGAGGATCACTATGCCGCCGGAGGTATCGGCGACGCGGTGAGCGAGGCGATCGCGCCGGCTGGTTTCGCGGTGCGCCGCCTGGCGGTGCGTGAGATTCCGCGCAGCGGACAGCCCGAGGAACTCCTGGACCGCTACGGGATCTCGGCCCCTCACATCGTGGACGCGGTCCGCGCCGCGCGCCGGCAGTAACAATGCGACGCGTACTCGCCGCCGCCGCATCCGCGGCTGCGATCGTCACGGTCGGTCTCACCCTGCTCGCACAATCGTCGCTGCAGCACGGCGTACAGGATCCCGCGTGGGCAACGACAGGCAAGCAGCTCGCCTTCTCTTTCTTCGATCGCATCTGGATTTCCGGAACCGACGGCCGGGGCGGCCGCCAACTGCGCCCGCAATCATCGTCGGTGGAGCGTGATCCGTCGTGGTCGGCCGACGGTCGATCGATCGCGTTTGCCGCCGATGAGGGGCAGGGATTCGATCTGTTCGTCGCGAGCGCCGACGGGAAGAACGTGCGTCGACTGACCGAGACGAGCGGCGACGAACGGTGGCCGTCCTGGACGACCGATGGCCGGATCGTTTTCAGCCGTCGAGCGAGCGCGTTCGATCCCTGGCAGATGCACGTGATCTCCGCCACCGGCGGTGAGGCCAGCGCACTCTTTCCCGATGCGTCCTCCGACAGCGAGCGCGAACCGCGCGTGTCGCCCGACGGCAAGCGCGTCGCTTACATTTCGGACCGCGACAGCACCGACGGTGATGTCGATCTGTGGGTCGCGGAGTTGCCCGGTGGCGACGCGCGGCGCAGGCAGCGTTCTCGCCTGACGCGCGTTCGTGGAACCGAGGGATATCCCGCGTGGGCGCCAGACGGGACGCGCATCGCGTATTACGCCCAACGTGAAGGCGCGGGATCCGTATGGGTGACCCCGGTGAACGCATCGCAGGGTTCCGGGCCCGCAGCCGCTCCCGACCTTCGACCGGCCGAACAGCCGGTGCTCGTGTCACGCCGCGGTGGTGCTCCCGCGTGGTCGCCTGATGGAAGACGCATTGCCATCGCCGAGCTGCCGCCCGCCGAGCCCTCGTACAACGGCAACCCGCTCCGCAATCCCGACGATCCGCCGCCGGCGTTCGCACCGGAAGGCTTCAGCCTGTGGCTCGTCGATGCGCCGACGCCAGTCGATTCGGGCGCGCGGCCGCTGAACCCCGGTTCGATTTCGTCCGCGCAGCTGACCGCCGCATTCGACCGGGTGTGGGAAACACTCCGCCGCCTCTATTACTCGACCGGATCGTCGGCTGACGAATGGCGTGCGCTGAAGGAGAAGTACCGCCCGCAGGCGGCCGCCGCGCATGACGATGCATCCCTCGAGAGCGTTGTCGACCGGATGGTGGCCGAGCAGCCGCTGATCAAGACTCCCGTTTCCTCGAGGCGCGCCGTCGTCGTTTCCGGGAATCCGCTTGCATCGCAAGCGGGGCTGCTGGCGCTCGAAAAAGGCGGTAACGTCGTCGACGCGGCGATCGCGGTGTCCTTCGCGCTCGGCGTGGTCGAACCGGACGCATCGGGCGTCGGCGGCGACGGAATGGCGCTCGTGTATCTGAAGGGGATGAGCGAGCCGGTCGCGATCGACTACAAGGACCAGACGCCGATTCACGCGACGAGCGACAACCCAGTCCTGCGCGCGTCGACCGGCGACGGGCCGGCCGCCGCGAACATTCCCGGCGTCGTTGCCGGTCTCGACGAGTTGTACCGCCGGTACGGCAGCAAGAAGGTGGAGTGGGCCGATTTGATCGCCCCCGCGATCGAGCATGCCGAGAAGGGATTCGTGCTCGACGAGGCGCTGCCGACGTCGGTTGCCGAAGGACGTCGCTTCTTCGACAAGTATCCGGCTGCGAAGAAGATCTACCTGCCCGACGGGAAATTGCCAAAGCCCGGTGACCGGTTCGTGAACAAGGACTACGCTGCTACGCTGCGGGCGATCGCGCAGGGTGGCGCGCAGGCGTTCTACCGGGGCGAGATCGCGCGGCGGATCGCCGCGGACATGGCGCGCAACGGCGGTTTGATCACCGTCGACGATCTCGCGCAGTACCGCGCCATCGAGCGGCGTCCTCTCGCGGGGCGCTACCGCGAGCACGCGATTTATTCCGCGCCACCGCCGGTTTCAACCGGTCTGCAATTGATCGAAACGCTGCAGATCCTGGAGAATCTTCCCTCGGCGCGTTTTTCCTCGACTCGCTCCGCCCGCTCGGGACAGGCGCTCTATGCGAGCGACGCGGATTACTTCCACTACGTCATCGAAGCGTGGAAGGTGCGCGACCAGTCGGCGCGCATTGCGGATCCCGCGTTGTGGAATGTCGATCTCGGGCCGCACCTGGATCCGGTCCATGCCGCGACGTTGTTCAAGCGCATCGACCCGCAAAAAGCATCCCGCTACGGCGGTGGCCCTCAGGAGTCCACCGACAGACCCGAACGCATCGGCCGCGGCACCACCGCATTTGCCGTCGCCGACAGCGAAGGCAACATGATCGCGGTGACGCAGACGCTGAGCACGTGGGGCGGAACGTTCTACGTATCCGACGGCCTCGGCTTCCTCTATAACAATCACCTGCGTTTCGGTGGCGGCGGCGCGCCGGGACGATTCCTCCCGCTCGCACGGTCGTCCAGCACCAGCGTCCCGACGCTGGTCTTCAAAAAGGACGCCGCCGCCGCCGGCCCCGGCGCGCCACTGCTCGCCGTCGCCGCTGCCGGGAATGCATGGATACCGGCGTCGGTCTACGACGTGATCCTCAACGTGGTGGACGGAGGGATGAGCGCGCAGCAGGCGATCGAAGCTCCGCGCTTCCTCGTGGGAAGAGATCCGCTGGAGAACGCCGTCGGACGGATGCAGATCGAGGATCGCTTCCCCCGCGAGATCCTGCAGGATCTGATGAATCGAGGGCATCGCTTCACCAAGATCGGCCGCAAGGGCGAAGTGCGCTACGGCTACGCCGCGGCGGTCGTCATCGATGCGACGAAAGGGGAAGTGCAGGGAGGCGCAGAGCCGCGCAGGTCACACGGGGCTGCGGGGCTCCGCTGACAACTCCAAGCTTCACACGTCAAAAACTCCAAACTCAAAATCCTGGCAAGCGGTTGTCTGCCGTTTCCTCTTTTTGTTTTTGCAGTTTGGAGCAAGAAGTTGTCAGGTTCAGGCGACCACCGGAATACTGGTCGTCGAACTTTCGTAGAGTCCGGCCTGGCCGGGCGCTTCCATGATCCCGGCGAACACCTGTTTCAGCATTTCCGGCCGATCGCCGAGCATCTCGAAGAGATCGTCGCGATCGATGAACAGCGCGAGGCCGGCGCGGGTGACACGGGCGTTCTGTCCGATGCGCGGTCCCGCGAGCGCCGCGAACGACCCGATGGCGTCGCCTCCGCGCGCCACCGCGGCGGGGTGAGTGTCGTTCGCCTCGAGTTCCACTTCGCCTGAGAGGACCAGCCACGTGCCGGGCTCATCGGACGCCTGGAACAGCTGCGTGCCCCCTGTCATCTCCACTGCGCGCGTGATGCTCGCCAGCTGCTGCGTCTCCTCCGCCGAGAGGTTGCGGAAGATCGGCACGTGCTGGAGGGCGATGACCTTTTCGACCGGTGTCAAACCACCCGCGCCGAGCTGCTCGAACTCGCGCGCCGCGCCGGTCGGGAAGACCTGCGCCACACCCGCCTTCTGCGCCCGGATCGCCATCGTCGCGAAGAGGCCGCGCACCAGCTCCGTGCTGTAGGCGAGCTGCGTCCGCAGTTCTTCGGCGGTGAGTGCGAGCGTCACCGCAATGCCCGACGTCTTCACGGTCTTGCGCATCGGCCTGGACTGCAGCGCTTCCATGAAGCCCAGTGACGACGGGGCGGTCAACGTCTCCGGCGGCCGACGCTCGCTCGTGACGATGACCTCGCCATCGAGCAGCACGTGGATCATCTCCGGCGCGGAGCGTTCCAGGAGGAGGATCGTGCCCGGCTCGTGGCGTATCTGCCGTGAGGCGCCCGCGATCCTGAAGAGCTCGTCGACGGTGACCGACGAGAAGAGGGGGAGCGCGCGCAGTTCCGACGCGAGCACCGCCGCCGGAAGCGGCTCCAGCCACAGCTCTCGTCTGCGCTCGGCGGGCATGCGCTGCTCGGCGAGCGCCCATGATGCCGCTTCGAACACGAACCAGTCGCTCACGTCGCGGTGCGCGAGCACGTGCTCGATGTCGGGCGCGAGCGTCCACATCTTGCGCTGCCGTACGACGTCGATGGCGCAGGCCGAGACGACCTGGTCGTCGTCGTTGATCAACTGCAGCAGCGTTTCCTCCACATCGCGCGGACGGGTGCGGATAAGCACGTTGCCGCGGCGCACCTTTTCTTCGACCGGCATGTCCTCGAGCACCGGCATCACCATCTTGCGGATGTTGCCGGTCAGCAGGTTGTCGAGGTACTCGGACGCGCTTGCGCGGTTGCGCGCGTCGCCCTGGGCGAGCGTCCACTGGGCCGCCGCGATGTCGTTGGGCGGATAGATGAGCGCGAGCAGCCGGTAGATCCGATCTCCCGCCCGCTCCATCTTCTGGCGCAGTGCCGTCGCCAGCAGCGACGCATTGTCCAGTTCGCCGCGTCCGGTCAGGTTGTGCCGCAGCGACAGATACGTGAAGTAGTGCCGCGCCTCGCGCGTGATCGACGCTTCGATCTTCTCGGGCGGGAACTTGAGGCGCTCGTCCGCTCGCCGGACCCGGCCGAGTGCCGACACCACTTTGTAGCGCAGGAACCCGTCAGGGTCGTCGATTCGAGCGAGCAGCGCGTCGGCCGCCTTCTGCGACGGGATCATTGCAATCGTGCTCGGCACGTGGCGGCGGATCCAGATGTCCTCCTGCTCGTCCGCCATGAAGTAGGCAAGCGGATCGATGACCGCCTCGCCATAGCTGACGAGCACGTCACGCGCACGCCCTTTCAGATGACGGTTGCGCAGCAGGCTGACCAGCACCGGCACGAACATGAAATCCGCGGTGCCGCTCTTGCGCACGCTTTCCATCGCCTCATCGGCGACATCGCCGTAGGGATCGTGCAGCAGGGGAATGAGCAGCCGCTGGAAGCGCGCCTCTTTCACCTGGCCGAGTGCGGCCGCGACTTCGCGGCGTGCCGACCGTGTGTCTTCGTCGGTGCCCGACACGATGTCGCCGAGTGTCGCCTCCGCGGCGTTCAGATCTGCAAGATTCTGGCTGGCGGCCAGCGCAACCGCGGCCGTGGCGCGAATGCGCGGATCGGCGTCCGCGAGCATGGGTCGCGCGAGCGTCGACGCATCTTCTCCCGCGATCGCGCCGAGCGCCCTGAGCGCGGCGGCGCGGACGCCGGGATGCGGATCACCCACGGCGCGCCGCACCTGTGCCACCCATTGACTGGCGAAGTCGCTCTTCGTCTCGCCGATCGCGCGAAGCGCGCGCTCGCGCACCGGCGCCGACTCGTGGTAGAGCAGCAGCGGTGTCACGAGGTTGCTCTTGTCGAGCGACGTGAGCATGTCGATGGCGTAGAGCACGCGCGCCGGCTGTGGATGCGACAGCTCCTGGACCAGCGTCTCGATGGTCGAGAGATCGCCGCCGCTCAGCCGGACCTCCGCGGGCTCGACGGCCCGCGATTCGAGGCTGCGACGGAACGACAGGAGGTACTCGCGCTTCGCGCGCACCGCCATGAAGTACCAGACCACCGTGAGCACCAGGCTGACGAAGCTCAGTTGATACCACTGGAGCGCCAGGCCCCACGGCTGAATCAGCACGAGCATCAGCAGTGCGCCGAGCCCTCGCGACAGCCGATCGACCGTCACGTCAACGAACGGCTTCACCTCCTGCCGCAGCGCTGTCGGCAGCGGGAGGAACAGCACTTCGCGCGTCGTCTTGTCGACCGTGTAGCGGAGCGAGCGGTCGAGCACGCTGGCCGCCGCGGGAGCCCAGAGCGCGGCGTTCAGCAGAATGATCACAGCGGTGGCGCCGAGGTTCGTCGGCAGCATCAGCAGCGCGAAGCCGATGCCGAGGTACTTGTGGATCCTCGGCGTGATCCAGACCTGGATGACGAACGCGGCTACCGATAGATAGAAGCGGACCTGCGCCAGGAAGGCGCTGATCGAGTCCGTCTCTCCGCGCCCCTTGAACACCTCGGCCGCCATGTTGAGCTGCTGATCGATCAGCGCCGCGCCGAGCGAACCGAACGCGATCACGACGGCGATGAGCTGAATCTGCTTCGATTCTCGCAGCAGCCCGAACGCGCGTGACAGGCTGACGCCACGCTCCTCGTCAGGAACCGCCGCCGCCGCGGCCGCATCCTGCTCGCGCTTGACGATGATCACGACGATGCCCGCGCAGGCGAGAAGCAGGGCGGAGCTGCACAGCAGCAGCGTGTTTACACCGATCCGCTCGACCAGCGTGGCGGTCAGCCCCGCGCCGGTCATTCCGCCGAGGGCGACGCCGCCGCCGATGAAGCCGAACATCCGTTTGGCCTGACGCGGGTCGTACACGCCGTTGGCGAGTGTCCAGAACTGGCTGATGAGCAACGCGCCGAGCAACAAGCCCCAGAGATAGAAGGCGACCGACACCCACTCGCCGCCACCCTGGAAGAGGACCCAGAACCCGAGCATGATGACAGCCATGCCGGCTTGCGTGATCGGCAGCGCCCAGCGGCGAGGCAGCGCGCTGACGATGCGCGTGTAGGCGAGCATCAGAAAGCCGATGATGAGTCCGGAACCGAAGATGACCCATGGCACGTTCACCGCTCCCAGGCTGGCGATCAGCTTCGATCGCGTGAGCGGTTGAATGATGTTGTACGCGGTCATACAGAGGAACGCGTAGACGAACATCAGCGTGATGCCCGTCGCTTCCTCTTTACGCACCTCCACCATGGGGGAGAGCAAGCGCTGCAGCAGGGACATGGGCACAGCCTAAGCCATCGCGTGACCTGAAGTAAACTCACGTCTGTCCATGTTTCTTCGGCTTCGGCGGTTCTTCGACGTCCGGGCGGGCGAAGGGCTGCCGGTGCTCCTTTCCTTCCTGTACGTCGCGTGCGTCGTCGCGGCCTTCCTGCTCGCAAAACCCATAAGGAACGGGTTGTTCCTGCGCGAATATGGCGCGTCCAAGCTGGTTTACGCCTACGTGGCCGTGCCGCTGGCGCTCTGGGCGTTCGTGCGCGTTTATACGGCGGTTGCCGCCCGCGTCGGGATGCGGCTTGCCGCCATCGGTACGCTGACGTTCTTCAGCCTGAACGCGGTGGGGTTCTGGGCGGCGTTTCGCTGGGCGCCGTTCGACCTGCTTCCCGGCCTCTTCTATATCTGGGTGAACTGCTTCGGGGTGATCGCCCCGGTGCAGGCGTGGAGCTTCGCCAACCGGCTGTTCGACGTGCGTCAGGCCCGGCGTCTTTTCGGACTGATCGGCGCCGGGGCGTCGTTCGGCGCACTCATGGGCGGGCTGGGAGCCCGTTACCTCGTGCAGCCCGTGGGTGGCGCCGTCAACCTGCTGCTGGTGCTCGCCGCGCTGATCGCGTCCGCAGCCGTCATCGTCGGAGTCATTTCGCGCCGACTGCGCAGGACGTCGCCAGTGCCGAAGAGGCGGCAGGAGGCGCTGCCCTTCAACGAGGCGCTCGCCGCGATCGGATCCAATCGTTACCTCCGGCTCATGACCGCGCTCGTCCTGCTGGTGGCGATCGCGACCCAGTGGACCAACTTCCAGATGAGCATCGTCGCTGACGAACGCTTTGCCGGTGACGCGGACTCGATCACCCGGTTCTACGGGACGTTCAACTTTCTGACGGGACTGGCCGCATTCGTTCTGCAGCTGTTTCTCACGTCGACGTTGTTGACGCGGTTTGGTGTTACGGCGGTCGTCATGATTCTGCCCCTCGGCCTGGCGCTCGGAAGCGGGCTGACGTTCCTGTTTCCGGTTTTCACAGCCGTTTTGTTCACGAGCTCTATCGACTACGGGCTGCGCTTCTCGGTCGACAAGGCGGCGTACGAACTTCTCTACCTGCCGATTCCGCCGCACGAACGGCAGCCGATCAAGAACGCGCTCGACATTCTGGGCAGCCGGATCGGTGATGCCGTCGGCGGCGTGCTGCTCGGCCTGGCGACCGGCGGGTTCATCATGCTGCCGGGCGCGGGCCTTGGCATCCGCGGCACCGCTGCCATCATCTTCGTAATGACGCTCGCCTGGACCGTCGTCGCGTGGCGCCTGCGGCGAGCGTACGTGGTGGCCATTGAGGAGAACATCCACCAGCACAGGCTCGATACCGAACGTATTTCGGCGGCTCGCCTCGATGCGTCGGTCCGCGACGCCCTGACCGCTCATCTCCGATCCGACGATGCAAACATGGTGGCCGAAGCGCTCGAGAACATCTCGTTGCTGAAGATGCCTGTACCCAGCAGCGACCTGCACCGGCTGCTCTCGCACACCGACATCCGGGTGCGCGCGCGCGCGCTTGCGGTTCTCGGCACTTCAGGCGATCGAACCGCCGCGCCGGTTGCCGAGCGACTGCTGCGGGATGCGGACCTGAACGTGAGGACTCAGGCGCTCTTGTACCTCTCGCGTGCTGGCGGCTTCGATCCTCTGGAACGGATCGCGGAGCTAGGCGACTTCGCGGATTTCTCCATCCGCGCGGCGATGGTCGCCTTTCTGGCGTCACCGGGACCGGCGCGCAACGAAGAGGCCGCGCGCATTCTGCTCGAGCAGATGGCGGCGTCGGAAGAGCCGCGCGATCGCGCCGAAGCCGCGCGAGTGCTGGCGATCGTTCCCCATCCGGCGACCGACGTGCTGACGACTCTGATTCTCGACGAGGATCAGGACGTCGCCGAGCAGGCGATGCGGACGGCGCATTCGGTGGGATCCGGCGATGTGGTCGCCGCGCTGGGAGCGGCCCTTGTGTCGCGGCTCTTCGAGGCTGGCGCGCCGCTGCGGCGGCGCCTGATCAGGACGCTCAACAAGATCAAGCAGAATCACCCGAACATGGAGCTCGATGCGACATTGATCGAGCTGCTTCTCGCCGCGGAGATCTCCGGTCATTACCGCTCGTATCAAGTGCTGGCGCCGCTCGATGCGTCGCAGCCCCGCCAGCAGAAGATCATCGCCGCTGTGCGGCATTCGATGGAGCAGGAACTGGAGCGGATCTTCCGGCTGACGGCGCTGCTGTCGCCGTCGGCCTCGCTGCACGATGCGTACGTCGGGCTGCGATCGTCGAACTCGCTGGTTCGTGCCAATTCGATCGAGTACCTGGAGAACGTACTGAAACCTGGATTGCGCGAGGTCCTGCTGCCGCTGATCGACAGTCAGGTCACCGAAGCCGACCGCGCCGCGCTCGCGGAAAAGGTCGTGGGTCCGCCGCTCGAAAGCTCCGAGCAGGCGATCGGTGTTCTGCTCACAAGCGATGATCCGTGGCTGCGCTCGCGCGCGGAGATCGCCGCGAACCGCGCCGCCGAGGCGAGTGCGGTGCCGGAGGAGTACACACCCGAGCCGGCGAACATGGACGCGGGCATCGGCGCCGGCTAGGCCGGCGGCATCGGAGGTAGCGAGCGCTTGTGTTCGCTTGCGCGGGCGAGCCGCGTGATCGTGTCTGCGATCGGCGCAGCCACGGCTCCGGATCCCCCGTTCAGATACCGCTCGAGATCCGCGTAGGTGAAGCCCATCTCTCCTTCGTCGGTCTGTCCGGCCCAGAGGCCGGCGGACGGCGGTTTCTCGATAATCGGCTCGGGAACGCCGAGCTCGCGTGCGAGTGCGCGGACCTCGCTCTTCACCAGCCGTCCGATCGGCAGCATGTCCACGCCGCCGTCGCCATACTTGGTGAAGTAGCCGATGGAGAGCTCACTGCGATTGCCGGTGCCGGCCACGAGGTAGTTCAACGTGTTGGCGACGAAGTAGAGGGTCGCCATGCGCAGGCGCGGCTTGACGTTCGCCAACGGCAGCCGCGCGCGCGGATCCACTTCGTCGGCCGGCGCCACCGGGAATTCGCCGCGCGGCAGCGCCGCAATGGCCGTTAGAAGATCGCCCGTCAACCCGTCGTACGCGCCTGCCAGGTCGATGTGCAGCGCGTGTACGCCGAAGTGTTCCGCCGCCATTCTTGCGTGCGCCTCGTCGGTCGGATCGCTGTGGCAGGGCATCATCACGCCGACCACCGCTCCCGGCAGCGCGTGCGCGGCGAGGCCGAGAACGACCGCGGAATCGATCCCGCCGCTCGAGCCGACAACGATTCCGCGCGCTCCTGCATCGGAGACCCTGGCCTTCATCCACGCACTGAGGCGTGTACGTGCGTCACTGCTCATGACTGGATCTCAGGCTCGATGATCGTCAGAAAGGCGTCGACCAGCGCGGGATCGAAGTGACGCGCCCGCTGCCGTTCGATTTCGGCGATCGCTTCCGTGACTGGCCATGCCTCCTTGTACGGACGTTGCTGGGTGAGGGCGTCGAAGACGTCGGCGACCGCCACGATCCTGCCCGGGAGCGGAATCGATTCGCGCCGGATCCCCGCATACCCGTTCCCGTCCCAGCGTTCATGGTGGCTGAAGGCGATTTCTTCGGCGAGCCGCAGGATCGGAAAACGGCTCCCCGACAGAATGCGCGCGCCGATGGTCGTGTGCGTCTTGACGACTTCGAACTCGGCTACGGTGAGCTTCCCGAGCTTGAGCAGGATCGAGTCCGGCACTCCGATCTTGCCGACGTCGTGCAACGGTGCCGCTCGACGGATCAGCGACACCTGCGCGTCGGGCAAGCCGATCTGCCGCGCGATGAGCGCTGCCATCTGCGCGACGCGCTCGGTGTGCTGGCCGGTATTGTCGTCGCGGAACTCGGCCGCCTTTGCCAGCCGCTCGATGATCTCGATCTGCGCCGCCTCGAGCTCGCGCGTGCGCTCGCGCACCTTCGCATCGAGCATCTGGTTCTGGCTCTGGATCTGCAGATAGAGGAAGCGCGTATCGAGCAGGGTGTTGATGCGCAGCAGCACTTCGTCAGGGCTGAACGGCTTGTGCAGAAAGTCCTTGGCGCCGCGCGACAGCGCATCCCGCCGTGCCTCGGGCGACACGTCCCCGGTCAGGATCAATATCGGCAGGTATGTGGCCTCGGCGATCTGATTGAGCTCCTGCATCACCGCCAGGCCGTCCATGTTCGGCATGTGGAGATCGAGCAGGATCAGGTCAGGGCGGAACTCCACGTACAGTGTGCGCGCGTCTCGCGGATCGCAGGTCGTTGCGATACGCGTGAACCCGGCGCGCTCGAGCAGCCTGCGCAGGACCTGAACGTTCGTGATCTCGTCATCAACGATCAGGATGCGTGCTCGGCTGTGGAATCGCTGCGACATGGGCCTCCAGGGCATCGTCGAACGTCAGGGACCGATCGGGTTCGCGTTGGCTATGCTCTCCGCCGCGGGCGAGTCGGGCCACTCGATGGCCGGCGCCGCCGTGTAGTCCGCATGCGCCAGCGCTGACTGGAGCAGCGACGTCTGCGATGCATAGAACACCAGCTTCAGATAGTGGCGTCCGACGATGTAGGCCTGCCCGAGGAGCAGCACGATCCACATCGTCACGCCGGCACCGGGAGCGCCGGGGGAGAGCAGCCCGTAGGCCGCGGCCAGCACGGCGAAGGCGGCTCCGTTCAGAAGGTAGAGTGCGATCACGCGCGCGAAGTGGCGGCGGAAAAATCCCCAGCTCGCCGCAATCGCTCCGATTGCGCTGCGGCGGTCTTCGACAACGATGCGAAATCGTGCGTAATCGAACACCACATTGAAGAAGATGAGCACCGCGCCAAAAATAACGTAACCAGCGAGCCGGATGAGCAGGGCTGTTCGTTCTACGGTGAGATCACCGGTCAGGCGGCCAAACAGATCATCGAACAACCACGGATGCACCCAGCCGAAGAGAAACGAATACACCAGAAGGGCAACGATCCCGAGCCGCAGAAAGCGCCAGAAGTGAACGCCGGCGGCGGCAAAAAAATGATGCGCTCGCGTGCGCCGGCTCCGCGCCAGTCGATCGATCACGCCGCCGCTGAGGAAGGACCAGATCAACAGCCAGCCAGTCGTGACGCCGGCAATGGTCGTCGCCATCTCTCTGTTGTCGAGTAGCGCATCCAGGTTTCTGAGCACCGCGCCGAAGCCGATGATCGAGGGAACGAACGTCGTGCCGAGACCCGCCGCCTGAAAGAGGAACTCCTGCCACCATTGATAGTCCGCGCGAGACGCGACCTGTTCGGCGACCAGGCTCGAACCCAGATGCGCTTCGAGCATGGCGCGCAGCGCGAGTGCCAGCGGCAACGCAAGGAGCAGCGTCAGGATGCACATGCCGGCGAGGAGCACCGGAGCTCCGTTGGTTCGGCGCATGCCCTCGCGGAAGGCCGTGGTGGCAGTCATTTCAGACGAAGAAGCCGTAAGTGAGGAGGTGGTCCTGCAGCCAGATCAGCCAGGCGAGTGACCACTTGTTGGCGGCAGCGCGAGCCGCGGGCCGAGCCGAAACGGAGTTATTGGTGCGATTCACATCGAGCAGGAGCACGTGTTCGGGATCCACTTCGGCGGAAAGCGGCCGTGCGTGACCGGCCAGTTCGAATGCCGTCCAGCGGTCGCGGCCATCCCAGCGCCAGCGCCGCTCCTGTCCACCCTCGAGGCGAACGCGGACATCCACCGGAAAGACTCCCTCGCCGAGGCGGCGCACGACGACAGTGGAGGCGTCTTCGTCGGGCGTCTCCAGTTCGATCGCATAGTCGAACGTATTCGAGCTGCGATGGACCTGATCGAAGAACCACGTCAGATCCTGTCCGCTCACTTCGTTCGCGATGCGGAAGAAGTCGTCAGGGCGCGGATGCTTGAACGCGAATCTCTCGTAGTACGTGGAGAGGATCCGCCGCAGTGTCTCCCATCCGAGCATGTGCTCGAGCGTGCCGAGCCACAACGCAGTCTTGTCGTAGGTGATGAAGCCCCCCGAACCCGGCCAGTACCGCCAGCTCGGAGTGGACTGCGCGTCGCTCTCTGCAAACTGCCTGTACGAAGGCATCCGGTTCCCGTCCACGTCGCGCGTGAGCGGGAGGTCCTTGAACACCAAGGGGAAGAAACCGCCGAAGTAGCGCCGGGAATAGTAGGCCGGATAGAACGCCTGCTCCAGGACGCGGGCGGTCGAGAACGTATTCAGGCCCTCATCGAGCCACGCGTGCTCGAATTCATTGGACGCGACGATCCCGTACCAGAACTGGTGGCCGGCCTCGTGAACGGTAACGTCTTCGAGGTCGCGAGTGCCGGCGGGCTCCAGCCACCGGGTTCCCGCGGTGAACAGGGTCGGGTACTCCATGCCCTCGGCGCCGCTCTGCCAGGCAGGATCGACGATCGTGATCTGCCTGTATGGATAGGCGCCGAACCACTCGCCGTAATAACGGAGCGCTGCCCTGGTGGACGCGAAGAGACGGGCCTCCTGGCCGGCGTGTTCCGGTTGCAGCAGCAGGCGCATTTCGACGGCGGGCAGCGACGCATGCTCGAAGCGCGCGCGCCGCTCCATGTAGTCAGGGCTCGTCGTCCATGCGAAATCGTGCACGTCTTCCTGGATATAGCGATGCGTCGTACGATCCGGCGCCGCCTCCGTTCGCGCCATCTCGCGCCCGGTGGCGCCGACCATCCATCCTTTCGGCACATCCAGCTGAACGTCATAGGTGCCGAAGTCGGCGAAGAACTCCGTCGACGCGTGAAACTGATGGCAGTTCCACCCGTCGTCCTGGAGCACACCTATCTTTGGAAACCACTGGGCGATGAAGAAGAAGTTGCCGATCGCGCCCGTGCGGGCAAACGGTCTTGGCACGTGACTTGTCCAGCGGATCCTGATGTCCACGGTCTCGCCGGGTTGAACGGGCGCCTCGAGCGGCGCCTCGACGACCGTCCGGTCACGCGCGTTACCATCATCGGGGGCCATGAATCGCAGACGTGATGAGAGGTTGCTCTCGTTGCCGGTCTGCGTGACATGCATCTCCGCGATGTCGATCGACCCGGCGTCCTCCGGCTCGATCGCGCCATGCGACTCACCGGTGGCCAGCGCCTCTTCACGCATCCACGTGGAGTGCGTGTCACGCCACGCGTTGTAATAAAGGTGAAACTGCAGCGTCGTCGTCGCGCGGTTCGAGATGTTCCGCCACGAGATCACCTCCTCGCCAGTGATCGTCCGTGCAGAGGGATCGAGCCGGGCCAGGATGCGGTAGTTGGCATTCCGAGGTGAGCGCGGCTGGCCCGTGCCTGCCGCCATTGCCGTGTTTTCCGGTGCGGCAGGCTGCTGCGGCGCCGCGGGCGCGCTCAGCGCAAGGAGGGTGATAGCCATCGCGACCCGCGGCAACACGGCGCAATCCTACCAGAAGGTGCGCGGGCGGCCCCGCCTCCCGCGGAGGCGGGGAGACTATAATCAGCGGTCGTTCTCATAACTGCAGGAGCTCATTGCATGCCATCCAGAACAGGACCCATTCGAGTGATTCATTTCGGTCTCGGGCCCATCGGCGCGGGTGTCGTTCGCCAGGTCGCGAACCGGAAAGGATTCAAGATCGTCGGCGCCGTGGACATCGATCCCGCGAAGACCGGCCGCGACCTCGGCGAGGTTGCCGGCGTGGGGCGCGCGCTCAAGGTCAAGATATCGGACGATGCGAAGAAAGCGATCAAGGCCGGGAAGCCCGACGTCGCCGTGCTGTGCACGAATTCGTCGCTGAAGAAGGTGCTGCCGCAGATCGAGTCCATCGTGAAGCTCAAGGTGCCGATCGTGTCGACGACCGAGGAGCTGGCCTATCCGAGCAAGGCGAACATGAAGTACGCCCGCGCCATCCACCAGCTGGCGAAGAAGTACAAGGTGGCGATCCTCGGCACCGGCGTGAACCCGGGCTTCGTGATGGACGCGTTGCCGACCATGCTCACCGGTGTGTGCGAGCGCGTGGAAGCCGTCCGCGTCGACCGGATCCAGGACGCGCGCATCCGCCGCCTGCCGTTCCAGCAGAAGATCGGCGCCGGCCTCACGCGCGAACAGTTCCAGAAGAAGGTGGACGATGCGAGCGTTCGACATGTGGGGCTGACCGAATCGGTGTCGATGATCGCCGATGCCCTCGGATGGAAGCTCGATCGGATCACCGACGAGATCCAGCCGAAGATCGCGTCCGAAGCGGTGTCCAGTGAATTCCTCTCCGTCGAGCCCGGTCTGGTTTGCGGGATCATCCAGGACGGCGTCGGCTATCGCGAGGGCCAGGCGGTGATCACGCTGCACATGGAAGCGTATCTAGGGGCACCGGAGTCGTTCGACGCGGTGGAGATCACCGGCTCCCCCGCATTGAAGATGAAGCTCGCCGGTGGCGTCCACGGTGACATCGCCACGGCATCAATCACAGTCAATTCGCTTCCGAAGATCCTAGACGTTGCGCCGGGGCTTCACACCATGCGCGACATGCCGTTGCCGTCGTTCTTTGGCGGCACAAGGTAGCCGATGGATCGCGACCAGGCCGCTCATCTCTCGCGTGTGCGTCACTTGCGCGAATCGTTCGCCTCCGAGAACGAGCATCTGGTCGGATTGTTGCGGAGCAGCGATGACGCGCTTGCCACTCACACTGCGCCCGGGCGCTGGTCCGCGGCGCAGGTGGCGTGGCACGTCGCGGCGGTGAACACCAGGTTTGCGGCGTTGATTGCGGGGGACGCGCCGGCGGCCAGGCCTCTGCCTGCGGAGTTCGTCGAGCGTCCGTGGGCGGAGATCGTCGCCGGTATTCCAGACAAGCTGGAGGCCGCAACCGCGGCCGTGCCGCCGGCGAAGGTGTCACGGCACGATGCGATTGCCGCGCTCGAAGCCTCCGCGGTCCGCATCGCGCGCGCGTTCGACACGTTGACGCCCGAGCGCGCCGCCCACGTGGGCGTCACCAGTCCGGTCGTCGGAACCATCAATCTCTATCAGCTTGGCGAGTGGGCCGCGTCTCACGTGGAGCGTCACGTGAAGCAGGCGCGGCAGGCGATCCACGGCGAGGTCGCTGATTAGAAGCACGTTTACGGCCGACCGCGCCAGCGCCGCAACTCGTTGAGGCGAGCCTAGTATTAAAAGACAGCGGAAACGTCGTCCTCACGGCTGTCGGTCCTTTCTCCATTGCCGTATCGCCCACCTGTGATGCTGTACTCCTGACCGGCGGAGTCGAATACAAGTACGTGTGGACCGGTGATCGCCGCGGTAGACGCACATGGTCCGTGATCTGATAACCCTCCCAAGTCGTTCAGATATAGCGAAGCCATCTCGAGTCGCTCCGCTGCTTGAGGTGCGCGTACCAGCGGCACGGGAAGTACAGGATCACCACGCACACGAAGAAGACCAGGTACAGCAGCGGCAGCCCCCAGCGTTGGTCGGGTGGAACGGACACGTAAGGGGCCGTCGCGAACCAGTCGGCATGGGCAGTACCGTCACGAAGAAACCACACGAGCATCGACACGGCGTGGATGGTCGGAATGTGCAGCAGGTAATAGAACATCGGCACGCGTCCGAAGACCGCGAGCATTTCGCCGATCCGCCCCTTGGCGCGCTCGGCGAACGGCAGCAGCGCAATGGTGGGTCCCAGGGTCATCAGGAGGAACATCTGTGACGCCGGATACTTCTGCTGATTCAACAGGCGCATCAGTGCGGGAGGGGCGTTTTCCGGAGCGGGCCCTGCGATGACCTGGATCACACCGAGTATGAGAAAGGCAGCCGTTGCGAACAGTCCGATGCGAAGACAGAGCCTGCGTCGAATGGATGCTTCGCGGGTGAGGATCGATCCGAAGGCGTAACCCGCCGCCATCACACCGATCCACGGGACGATCGTGTAGAGAACAGTGACCGATGGTCCGTCCGTCCCGAGCTTGACGTCTTCTCCAAGATAGATGAACTGCGAAACAGCGGCCGGCGGCAGCCAGCCGAATACGCTCTGGCCGATGATGACCGCGAGACCGATCGCACCCACCAGCGATGTCGGAAGGAAGATGAGTCCGGCGAGCAGCACCATGCACCAGCCGAGCATCCAGATCACCCCTGCCAGGATGAACTGTGAGTAGTCGATCCCGAAGGTCCACGAAGCGCGGATCACCGTGAGTTCGAGCACGACGAGCATCAATCCGCGCGTGGCGAGATATCGCGCCATCGCGCCGCGGTCACCAGTCTTTCGCAGGTGGAGATACGCGCCCGTCCCGGCGAGAAAGACGAACGCCGGCGCGCAGAAGTGCGTGACCCAGCGCGTGAAGAATACGCCGGGGCTGGGGCCGCCGGCCGGCACACCCGAATAGACACGCACGTGGTCGATCGCCATCAGGACCATCACGGCCCCGCGGACGATGTCGACCGACGCCAGTCGCGAGACCCGGGACACGGGAGAGGTGGTGGTGGTCATCGGCGTCCTCGGCGTGCATCATCTCCAACTCCGCCGCCCTTGCCAAGGGTCATGGGCTGGAACCGCCGTGCGAGCTTCGGCAAAGGCACCCCTACACAGCTTTACTCCGTCTTGAGTGCGATAACTGGATCCACGCGCGTCGCGCGAAGTGCCGGAACCAGGCTGGCGAGAATCGCCACGATCGTGAGCACCGCACCGACGGCGGCGAACGTCAGCGGGTCACCCGGTTTGACGCCGTGCAGCATGTCGCGCATCAACGTCGAGGCCCAGATCGCAATGCCAATGCCGATGACCACACCGGTCAGCGTCAGCGCGATGCCCTGGCCGAGCACCATCTGCAGCACCTGAAGTCGCCCAGCCCCGATCGCCACTCGGATGCCGATCTCGCGTGTCCGCCGGCTGACCACGTAGGACAGCACACCGTAGATTCCAATCGCCGACAGCACCAGCGCGAGCAGCGCAAACACGAGCAGCAGCATTCCAGTGAAGCGCGGCGTCGACAGTGTCGCACCGACGACGTCCTCCATTGTCCGAATGTCGGCAACGGGCAGATTCGGATCGAGACGACGCAGCCCGGCGCGCACCGGTGAAGTCAACGACGCCGGATCGGCCGACGTCTTGAGCACCAGCGTCATGCTGCGGATCGGATTGCCGCTCGATCTGTGCCACTGCGTGTGCGGAATGTAGAACTTCTCCTTCACCACGCCGGTCAGCTCGTTATGCCGCACGTCACCCACGATCCCGACGACGGTGACCCACGGCCTGTCGGGGCTGTCGCCGCCAAGCCGGATCCTGCGGCCCAGCGGATCCTGGCCCGGCCAGTACTTGCGCGCCATGTCTTCGTTGATCAGGGCGACCGGCTGGCTGTCGGTGCGGTCCTCCGGCGCGATCCCGCGGCCGCGGATGATACGCTCCCCGATCGCCTCGAGGTACCCCGGGGTAGCGATCTGCCAGTCACCCTTGGCATTGGTGCCCGGCGGCGGCACGAACCCCTCGATCTGCAGCCCCCAGTCGCCGATGGTGGAACCGAGCGGCAGCGACCGGACGGCGCCCGCGACCTTCACCCCCGGCAGCGAACGAACGCTCGCCAGCAGACCCTCGAAGAAGGCAATCACCTGTTCGGGCCGCTGGTAGCTGGCCTGTGGCAGTGACACTCTCATCGTCAAGACGTTCACCGGGTCGAAGCCAAGGCGGATCTGCTGAAGCGACCACAAGCTGCGCACCATCAGGCCGGCGCCAACGAGCAGCACGACGGCGAGCGCCATCTCGACGACGACCAATGCGTTTCTGAACCGGTGGCGGGCGCCGCCGCCCGACGTGGTCTGGCCGTCCTTCAGCGAGTCGGTCAGATCGACGCGGCGAGCGCGAAGCGCGGGGGCGAGACTGAAGACGATGCTGGTGAGCAAGGCGACGATCGCCGTAAATGCGAGGACCCTTCCGTCCAGACCCACCGCTCCGACTCGGGGAATGTTTGCGGGGTTCCACCACGCGACGTATCGCACGGCGGCGAACGCAAGCAGCAACCCGATGGCAGCCGCGACGCCGGTCAGGACGACGCTTTCGGTCAGCAGCTGCCGGACCAGCCGCCATCCGCCGGCGCCGAGCGCGGAGCGGACGGCGATCTCGCGCTGACGTGCATCGGCGCGCGCCAGCAACAAGTTGGCAACGTTGGCGCAGGCGATCAGGAGGAGGAAGCCGACCGCGCCGAGGAGCAGCAGGACCGCTCGGCGCACCCGGCCGACGACTTCATCCGCCAGCGAGACGACGACAGTGTCGAACCGCATCTGCACCGGGTAGAGCCCTTCTTTGGTCATCGCCTCGGCTATGCCGTGCAGTTCCTCCGCCGCCTGCTGCACCGTGGTACCAGGCTGCAGCCGCCCGGCGGCGTAGTAGCCGTGACTACCGTGATCGGTGGACGCCGGATCGAGCTGGAGCGGCGTCCAGAGCTGCGTGGGTGCCGGATTCTGAAAATCGGTGGGCAGCACGAAATCGCGCGGCATGATGCCGACGACCTGGTAAGGCCGGCCATTCAACTGAATCGATCGGCCGATGATGCTGGGATCAGCCCCGTACCGGCGCGTCCACAGCCCGTGAGCGATCACCACGAGGTCAGGGCCGTTCGGGATGTCCTCCGCGGGTGTGAATGCCCGGCCTTGCTGCGGCGACACGCCGAAGACCGAAAAGAGGTTCGCGCTGACGGCGGCGTAAGGCACACGCTCGGGCTCACCGTCCCCGGTGATGTTGATCTGCCCTTCGCTCCATCCGGCAACATTCGACAACGTCCGGCTGCGCTTTCGGTAGTCTACGATCTCGCCTTCGGCGACCCACGTCTTGTCGAACGCCGTCCACTTGCTCCAGATCATCACGGCCCGATCAGGATCGGTCCATGGCAGCGGCCGCAGCAGGACCGTATTGACGACGCTGAAGATGGCGGCGTTCGCGCCGATACCCAGGGCCAACGTGATGATCGCGACGGCGGCGAACATCGGGTTGCGGCGAAGGCTGCGCGCCCCGAACTTCAGGTCCGCGACGAGGGTCTCGAGAAAGGTTGAAAGTCGCATGGCTCTGGGTTTGGACGGATGCAGGCGTCGTTACGGTTGCTTACGCCACGGTCAATAGCATGGATCGCTCAGGGACTGCGATCGCTGCACCTCGTAATGCAGCTGAACCACGGCGTCGGGAAATTGTTGAACGCCGGCACGACCACGCAGCACCGAGCAAGCACAACAATCCAGGGCAGGCGCGCGGGTCCGCGGCTTGCACCCCATCCCGATAGCCTGCGGCCATCGGTCGATCGTCGATCGACCGATCGGTCGATGGCGGGAGGAGCTGAGCAATGGAGATCTCGACTGCCGTCGTGCTCGCGATCGTGCTCGTGATGGCGCTCTGGCTTCCGTACGCCATCTATTACATTCGCGAGGGTAAGGCGCGCGGACACACCTGGTTCACCTGGTGGAAGCCGCGGGGCCACTCGGACATCGGCAAGGACATTGGTGGACCGCGACTCACTCGGCCTGGCGCAGACGATGCGAAGGGGGCACGTTACTGAGCGAGCGATACTTTTGCGGGACGTATCATCGGCGGCCTCACACCGGTGACCGGATCCGCCGGCACCATGCATGGACGGCCTGATCCACCGCGTAGCCGATGACACCCGCCGCAATGATCGCGAGAAACCAGCGTCCCTCGCCCAGGCCTCCCAGCTGGAGCATCGACTCGCGCTGACCGGCGGCCTCCGACGGATCATGCGTCCACGCGGCGCGCACGAGGAAGAAGCCGAGTGTCGCGATGAGACCGCCGCGCACGGCAATGCCGAAATGGCTGATCGTCGCGATCCGGCCTCGCCAGT
Source organism: Vicinamibacterales bacterium (assembly GCA_035537955.1). GTDB lineage: Bacteria > Acidobacteriota > Vicinamibacteria > Vicinamibacterales > 2-12-FULL-66-21 > JACDCA01. The sequence continues at coordinate 72,738 of DATLLF010000097.1, forward strand.
CACTGGTGACGCATGACATGTCGACCTTCGGATCCGGCTTGCCGCGCACGCCGGCGAGAAGCTGCGATGCACCGTAGACCAACACAATTGCGCCGACGATCCCGAGCAGCAGCTCACCGAATGGTAGATCCAGAACGCGCGCGCTGTAGAGTCGTGCCTCGTTGCCCTTCGAACCGCTGAGACCGCGCAGCAGCCGGAACGCCTCGACCCCGAGTCCGCCGTACAGGACCCCGCGGATCGCGTTTCCGATGCGCGTCACCAGGCCGCCCGCCGACGTGCCATCTCGATCGGGATCGAGAAAGGCGTCCAGCAACCGCCACACGCCGTACCCGCTGAGGCCGACTGCGACCACGATCAGCAGGAAGCGGCCGAATGGCTGCGTCAACACGACACGCAGTGCTCCACTGGTGTCGGTGACGCGTCCGCCACGGTTGAGCGCCGTCATGATCGCCAGCATGCCGACGATGGCGTAGACGACCGCCTTCGATGCATAGCCAAGACGAGCGAGCGTTTCGAGCATCAACTCCTCAATAGAGTGTGCATGCAAGTCTGGTGCGGGGTCTCGCCGCTTGAAGTCCGCGAGCGCGTTCCGCCCCGCCAAATCCGATCGTGCCGGAGGCGGAGCACACACACACAGTTGCAAGAGTGCGACGCGCGGAACAGTCACAGGCTAGTCCTGGACTTCGTAGATCTTGATTGCCGCCTTCTGCGCACCCCTGTGGGGGACGGCGAGGTACAGGCGTCGCTGATCGGGCGTGAACAGCGCCGTGCGAGCACCTGCGTCGGTTTTGATCCGAGCGAGGCGCGCGAGCTTCGCGTTGAGTGCGGTGTCGAGGACGTCGATGAATCCTTCGCCGCCAGCCACATAGAGCCGATTCAGCCTCGTATCGAGGAACATATCGTCAGTGTCGCCAACGATTTCGGCCGAACCGATCGGCTTCCCGCTCTGGGTGTCATAGACCAGCACCCTGGCCGGATTTCGACATCCGATGAAGAGGCGGTGATGGGCCTCATCAAGTGCCATCGGGTAGTTCGCCCGCGCCTCAGAGACCGGCCACGTGGCAGTGACCCGCATCGCTGATCGGTCGATAACGGCAATCTGCCCGCCCGACGGCACGTTGACAAAGATGCGGGGACCCGCGCGCTCGAGTTGAAACGATTCGGGATGGCCCGCGAGCTTTACAGTGCCGACAATGGTCGCGCCGATGGGATCGACGGCCGCGATCGCGCCGCTGCCGTAACCAACGAAAAGTCTCCTCGCTCCCGCGTCGTACCGTACGTTGTCCGAATCGTCGCCGAGCGCAATCGCTTTACGTGGTTGCGAGTCGTCGAGGCCAATAAACTGGACGCCCTCTCCCTGACCATTTGCAACCGCGACCACACCTGCATCCGTCGCGAGCGCGATGCCTTGCGGCTCACGAAAGCCTGCGAGGCTCTTCACATGGACGGCCTTCTTCACGTCGATCACTTCCACGGTGTTGTTGCCAAGTGCCGCGATGAACACCCTCCCGCCCACCGCGTCGAACGCGAGATGGTCGATACGGCCCTCAACTCGTGGCAGCTCGATCGTGTGGACCAGCGTCAGGGGCGGCTTCGAAGAAGATTGCATCGCGATCGCAAGCACAATGGCGACGGCAGCCCATGCACGCATAACGCCTCCTACTTCGGTGCCGGCGCGCCACGTTTGCCAAGCTCCGCCAGTGCCGCTTTGAATCCCGTCGCGAGCTTTTCCGCTGGCCCGGTGCCCCAGTAATGAAGAAAGAAGATCGTCGGCTGTGTCTGCGTCATGTGGTGGTGAATCGAGACGACGTCGAGGCCATTCTTCCGCAGCGCCTTCAATACCGGCGTGACCTCATTCGCCAGCATGGCGACGTCGCCGGCGATTGCGGCGTTGTCGCTGGTGCCGACGAAGGCTGCCCACGTATTCAGTCCCATCCGCGCGTTGATCGGTGCGCCCATCTCCGTCAGCTTCAAATCGTCGCGACCGACCGTGATCTTGTAGACGGCGCCGTTCTGCTCGCCTTGCGCGCCAACGATCTGCGCGATCTTTGCGGCGTCAAGCTGCCCGCCGGCCGGCGCCGAAGTCGCCGTCGCGGCGGTTGCACGCGCGCCGCCCTTGCCGATCAGGGTCAGCGCCGGTTTGAGCTTGTTCGCGAGATCGGCCGCCGCGCCGTGGCCGTGCACGTGCATGTAGAAGACTCTGGGCTCCTCCCAGAAGAAATGGTTGTGCAGGGCTGTGACCTCCAACCCGTTATCGAGCAGTGCCGACATCACCGGATTGACTTCGTCCTGCGTCAGAACGAGATCTCCCATCAAGACTTCCATTCCTCCGGTGCCCTTCGTCATCGCCACCCATCCGCCAAAACCAAACGGTGTCGGCGTTCTGACCGTGCCGACCGTGACACTGAGATCGTTCCGGGGGATATTCACTTTGAGCACGTTGGCCTTGAAATCCCCTTGTTTCCCTAATGTCGTCAACACCTGCTGGTACTCGGCCGGCATGTCCTGCGCGAGAAGTGAAGAGAAAGATGCCGAACCGATCGCGAGGACCCATAGCGCGACAGCGACACACCGTTTCATGATGTCCCTCCAAGACGCTCGTATCTGGCTGCTGATTGCTCAGTCGCGTCAGCGTCCGGAAACGAACTCTATTACCATCTTTTTTCACTGTACGGTCGGAGGTTTCGAATGTTCGTGCGTGGACGCGCGCTAGAATGGCGGCGCCGGAACGAATCATGAAATCAGCGACCCGGGCGCTCGCTACGACCGGCATTCTTCTCAGTCTCCTCTACGGCAATCGAGAAGTCGGTAACGGTCAAAGACGACGACCGAACATCCTATTGATCGTCGCCGACGACTTGGGCTATTCCGACATCGGAGTGTACGGCAGCCGGGATATTCCAACGCCGAACATCGATCGACTCGCTGGACAGGGGATTCGCTTCACGGACGGTTACGTCAGTGGTCCCTATTGCGCCCCGACACGCGCCGGTCTCATGACGGGCCGTTATCCGCAGCGTTTCGGTTTTGAATTCAATCCTGACGGATCACCGGAGTTCGGCTTGCCTCTGAGCGAGAAGACGATCGCCGACAGGCTGAAGGCGGCCGGATATCGCACCGCGCTGTTCGGCAAGTGGCATCTCGGTTTGTCAGATCGATTGCACCCGATGCGGCGCGGATTCGAAGAGTTCTATGGTTTTCTGGGGGCTGAACACTCGTACATGAAGGCAGGGTACGTCGATGTCGGTACGCATCTGCCAGACCCGCTGCTCGACGGCCGCAAGCCCGTTTCGTCGGTGACGTACCTCACGGACGCTCTCGGCGATCGCGCGGTGGCCTACATCAAACGACGCGCGTCAGAACCGTTCTTCCTCTATCTCGCGTTCAACGCGGCGCACGTGCCCATGGAAGCTCCCCAAAAGTACGTCGCCCGTTTTCCGAACATCGCGGATCCGCAGCGCCGCACCTACGCCGCCATGCTGTCGGCGATGGACGACGCGATAGGCCGAACTCTGAGCGCCGTGCGTGATGCGGGCCTCGAAGACAACACGTTTGTGATTTTCATGAACGACAACGGCGGGCCGACGATGCCGACAACGTCGATGAACGGATCTAATAATGCCCCGCTGCGCGGGTCAAAGCGGCAGACCTGGGAGGGCGGCATCCGCGTCGCGTTTCTAATGTCCTGGAAGGGACATCTCGACGCGGGGCGCGTGGAGCACCGGCCGATCATTCAGCTCGACGTGCTGCCGACGGTGCTTGCGGCGGCGGCCGCGACGACAAACGCAGCCGAGTACGACGGTGTCAATCTCCTGCCGTTTCTGACCGGCACAGTGCCCGGTGAACCGCACGACGCGCTGTTCTGGCGCCTCGGCGGCATGATGGCCATTCGGAGAGGCGACTGGAAGTTGGTGAAGACTCGCGACGGGCCGCTGATTGACATCGATCCGGCGGCCTTGCGCGATTTGTCGGACGCCGGTCTCTACAATCTTTCCGAAGATATCGGCGAGACGCGGGACCGTGCCGCCGAGCGTCCGGACAAGGTAAAGGAGCTCAGCGACGTCTGGCAGGCGTGGAATCACCAACTGCCCAAGCCGTCGTGGATGCCTCGATGAAAGGGCCAGAGAGATCCCGCACATGCAGGCGACCGCGCAACAGGAGCGGATGACCAGTACACCGAGCGCAAGGCGACGGCTCGCTGGCCTGCTGGTGCCGGTGGCGGTCTTTGCCGTTCTCCTGGCGAACGCGCTGACTGATGGATACTTCCGGGACGAGTTCTATTATCTCGCCTGCGCCCGGCGACTCGCGTGGGGATATGTCGACCATCCGCCTTTGAGCGTCGCGCTGCTCGCCGTCATCACAGCCATCTTCGCCGATTCCTTGATCGTCCTCCGCGTGACTGCGGCGGCCGCAGGCGCTGCGTCCGTGTGGCTGACGGGCCGGCTGGCACGTCGTCTGGGCGGAGGTCGGACTGCCGAAACCATTGCGATGCTGTCGGCTGCCGTCTCGCCGATGCTGCTCGGCACGGCCACTTTCTATTCGATGAACGTGCTCGAGATCCTTATCTGGACGCTCGCGGCATACCTGTTCCTCAACGTACTGGAGCAGCCATCAACGGGTCGATGGGCCCATTTGGGCGTACTGCTCGGGCTCGGTCTGCTGAACAAGATCAGCGTGCTGTGGCTCGGAGCTGGCCTGGCGATCGGGCTCCTCGTGTGGCGGCGTGTCGTGCTCGCGACGCGCGGTCCGTGGATCGCAGCCGCCCTCGCGGCGCTGTGCCTCATTCCCCACGTCGCATGGCAGATCGCCAACGGTTGGCCGACGATCGAATTCATTCGAAACGCCAGCGGCCAGAAGATGCAGGAGAA
>DATLLF010000098.1:0-6453 GCA_035537955.1 Vicinamibacterales bacterium
AAAGCGCCGCCTGGAAGACCTGCTCGCCCGCTGCCGTCAGCAGATCCGCAGATCGGAACAATTCTTAGCCCTGAACAGTTTGCGGCCTGCAACCAGTTCCGACGGCTCTCCGAACAAGTAGCTAATTCGGATCGCTCCACTGTCATGCTCCACGGTTCGTGATCCGCTGCGTCGTGCGTGCAATCGCGATGCACCCGACAGTCTCCCGCCTATTGGCGTCATTACGGGTGCCCGAACGCGCAGTGCTCCACCGCGGGGGTAGGCCGCTTCATTCTCTAAGGCATCCAGCCGACGATCTGCGTCACCTCGTAAGGCATTCGGTTATCGTCGGACGATCTCGATGTCGAACCGCGTATCGCCGTTGACGGTTACATTCATCCCGCCCAACCAGCCGAGAGGCGTCGGGTTCGGTTGCGTCCAGTCCGGCTTGGGCAAGGCGTAGCCTTCTTTGGCCACAAGCAACAAGGTCTTGCCACCGGGAGCACCGCTGAATGTGTATTCGCCGTCCGCTCCGGTCATGGTCAAGGTGTGCCCCTGAGGGCCGCAGGAATCGCAGTAGACCTCTACGTCGGCAACGGGAACTCGCTCGTCTGCCGTGACCTCATACACCGCCCCGGACACTGTGCCCCCGATCACTGGAGTGGGTGGTGGAGGTGCGTTTGGGGTTGGTGTTGGAGAGAGGGGCGTTTGTGAGCGCTCGGTATCGCAGCCCGCTAACAAAATGACGAGACTCAGAGCCTGAACTAATGCGGACAGTCGCCTGCACCTCATGGTGAGGACCTCCCGGTGCTCTGGTGAGGATTGCCAGGAGTAGCAAGGCTCAGGAAAGCCACCCGCATACTACGCTCGGTCCCATCCCGCGGATACCTACCTATTCCCGGAGGACAGCGCGAACGTGCCGCAGAGGCCCATCACCGGCCATAGCTGCACACTCGTCTCGCGGAACTGAGGCCGCGATCTCGTTGGAGCGGGAAAATCCCGCGCAACTGGGTTCGTAACGGATGCGGATGAGCAGAAGCTGCTGCATGCCTGCAATCCGCAGCTGCGGGCAATCGCTGTGGCGATGCTCGACACGACCTGCCGTCCGGGTGACTGCTGTCACTCCAGTGGCGCGATGTCCAATCAGTTAGGGTTGGTGCGAAAGGGGGGATTCGAACCCCCACGACCTTGCGGTCGCCAGCCCCTCAAGCTGGTTCGTATGCCGTTCCCACTTTCACGTTCAGAGGAATTATCAAAATGTGTCGGCCAGATCAGCTGGTGCGTCTGCCAGTTCCGCCACTTTCGCTCAGGAGGAAATCAATCACTGATCTCTGATCAGAGATCAGTGATGCGTTACTTCTTTTCCGGACCCGGCGCTGGAGCTGGGGTCGAAGCCGGAGCGCTCGGGGTGCTCACGCCGCTCAACAGCGATCCCGGACCGCGCTGGCCGATGATCGCGAGCAGCAGGGCGCCGAGCATGAACACAACTCCCAGGATCGTCGTCGCTCGCGTCAGCACGCTCGCGCCGGCGCGTGCGCCGAACGCGGTCTGGCTGCCGCCGCCGCCGAATGCGCTGGCCATGTCGCCGCCCTTCCCCTGCTGGAGCAGAACCACGAGCAACAGCAGCATACAGGCGAGCACGTACACGGTCACGGCCAAGTAGTAGAGCATAAGCGGTGATTATACAGCGCTTTGGCGGCTCCGTGCCACTATGTCCGAGAACCCCCTGAGATCGAGGCTTGCCCCGCCGACGAGCGCCCCGTCCACATCCGGCTGCATCATCAGCTCGTGGATGTTGTCAGGTTTCACGCTGCCGCCGTAGATGACATGGCACTGGTCCGCGGCATGGCCGCCGAACCATTGCCGCAGCCGCGAACGGATGTGCGCATGCGCGACGGCGGCCTGGTCCGGCGTCGCGTTGCGGCCGGTACCGATCGCCCAGACCGGCTCGTACGCGAGCACCAGTGAGGCGACCTGCTCCCCTGAGAGACCATCGAGGCCTGCCTTGATCTGCCGGTCGAGGATATCGAGCGTCTGGTTCGCCTCCCGCTCCTCGAGCGTCTCACCAATGCAGACGATCGACGTCAGCTGCGCGCCGAGCGCTGCCACGAGTTTCCTGTTCACTGATCCGTCGGTCTCGCCGAATAGCCGCCGCCGTTCGCTGTGACCGATGATGACGTAGTCGCCACCCGCTTCCTTGATCATGGCGGCGCTGATCTCGCCGGTGAACGCCCCCTCACGTTCCCAGTAGACGTCCTGCGCGGCGATGCCGATGGGGGAGTTCCTCGACGCCTCCGCGGCGGCGTGGAGCGCGGTGAACGGCGGCGCGACGACTATCTCCACGTCGTCGATGTCCTTGACGATGCTGCGGAACTCCTTGATGAAGACGACCGCCTCATGGACGGTCTTGAACATCTTCCAGTTCGCTGCGATGAAGGGCGTTCGCATGGGCCACCTTCTTGACGGTTGTCCGTGCTACGTGCTCAGTGCTCAGTGCTCAGTGCGGTGCGACGTGCTTCGTGCTTCGTGCTGCGTGCTGCGTGCTGCGTGCTGCGTGCTGCGTGCTGCGTGTCCGTGCCCGGACGTCAGCGGCGCAATGCCTCGACTCCTGGCAGCTTACGTCCGCCGAGGAACTCCAGCGACGCGCCGCCGCCGGTCGAGACGTGCGTGATTCGATCGGTGACGCCGGCCTTGGCGACGGCGGCAATCGAGTCCCCCCCACCGATGATCGTCGTTCCCTTTACGTCGGCAACCGCCTTCGCGATCTCGGTCGTGCCGCGGGCGAAGGCGTCGATCTCGAACACACCCATCGGACCGTTCCAGGTGACGGTCCGTGCCGTGCGGATGATCTCACGGTACCGGTCGATCGTCTTCGGCCCGATGTCGAGGCCCATTCTGTCGCCGATCGCCGGGTCATCGACGGCAAGCGTCTCCGTCGGAACGCCCGCTTCCAGTTTCGGTGCGACGATATGGTCCACCGGCAGCTCGAAGCGGAGGTTGCGATTGCGCGCCTGCGCTTCGACATCGCGGGCCGCATCCAGCAGATCCGCTTCGACGAGCGACTTTCCGATGTTCAGGCCCCGCGCCTTGAAGAACGTATAGGCCATCGCGCCGCCAATGAGCAGCGCGTCGACTCGCGGCACGAGGTTCTGGATCACCTCGAGCTTGTCCGACACCTTCGCCCCGCCGAGAATGGCGACCAGCGGCCGGTCCGGCCTCTCGAGCACGCGGCCCAGGTACTCGACCTCCGCGGACATGAGCATCCCCGCGCCTGATTCCTTGACGTGCCTGATGATCCCTTCGGTTGACGAGTGAGCGCGGTGCGCCGAGCCGAACGCGTCGTCTATGTAGACGTCGGCCATCGCGCCGAGTTGGGCGGCGAATGCGGGATCGTTCTTCTCTTCGCCCGGATTGAAACGGAGGTTCTCCAGGAGGTAGAGGGTCGGTTTTCCATCAGGCCGGCTGAAGCCGGCCTCTGCGTACGTGTTGGTATTCGCGTCGTAGGGGACGAATTGGACGGCGCGCCCGAGCAACTCGCCGAGGTGCGTGGCCACCGGCTGGAGAGAGTACTCGGGAGTCGGCTTCCCCTTGGGACGGCCGAGATGCGAGGCGATGACGACCGATTCCGGCCCCTGCTCCAGCACGTAGCGGATCGTTGGCAGTGAAGCGCGGATGCGCGTGTCATCGGTGATGGCGCCGTTCTTGATCGGCACGTTGAAGTCGACGCGGATGAACACCCGCTTTCCGCGCAGGTCGATGTCCTTCACGCTGCGGAGCATGCTCGCCGCCTTACAGGCCCTTGTCGCCGATGAAGCGGAGCAGGTCCACGCAGCGGTTCGAGTAGCCCCACTCGTTGTCGTACCAGGCGAGGACCTTGACGAAGTCGCCGTCCATCACGTTCGTGTAGAGCGAGTCGAGGATCGCCGAGTGTGGATTGCCGCGGAAGTCGATCGAGACGAGCGGCGCCTCCGTGTATTCCAGGATGTTCTTCAGCGCACCGTCGGCCGCCTCGCGGAACGCGGCATTGACATCTTCCTTCGAGGTCTTCTTGTCGACGACTACCGCGAGATCGACGAGCGAGACGTTTGGTGTCGGCACGCGGACGGAGATGCCGTCCATGCGTCCCTTGATTTCCGGCAATACTTCGCCGACTGCGATCGCCGCGCCGGTCGTCGTCGGGATGATCGAGAGCGCCGCCGCGCGCGCCCGGCGAAGATCCTTGTGTGGCAGATCGAGCAGCTGCTGGTCGTTCGTGTATGAGTGCACCGTCGTCATCCAGCCCTTGCGGATGCCGAACGTCTGATGAAGGACCTTGGCGACCGGCGCGAGACAATTCGTCGTGCACGACGCGTTGGAGATGATCTGGTGCTTCGCGGGATCGTATTTTTCGGCGTTGACGCCGAGCACGACGCTGAAATCCGGCTTCTTCGCCGGCGCTGTGATGATGACCTTCTTCGCGCCCGCCGCCAGATGCTTCGCGGCGTCGTCGCGATTGGTGAACAGCCCCGTCGATTCGAAGACGACGTCGACGCCGAGGTCCTTCCACGGAAGCTGCGCGGGGTCCTTCACCGACAGCACCTGGAATTCGTCCTTGTTCACCTTGATCCGGTCTCCGCTGGCGGAGATGTCGGCCTTCAGGTTGCCGAGGATCGAATCGTATTTCAGCAGGTGCGCCAGGGTCGCGGCGTTGGTGAGATCGTTCACCGCCACGAAGTCGAAGTTCGCATCGCCCATGGCCGCGCGCATGATGTTGCGGCCGATACGGCCGAACCCGTTGATCCCGACTTTGATCGCCATTTCCACAATCCTCCAGCGGTCCGAAACAATTGATTCTAGTGAACGGGTTGCACGAGGGTCAAACCACGACTACATTGGCACTTACGCTGGCGAGCCCAGCTCCATGTATTTCATCTACAGCGTTCTGATCGTTCTGTTCTTCGTCGTCATGTCGCCGTACCTGGTGTATCAGGCGGTGCGATATCGCAAGTACGTCAGGAGCCTGCCACAGCGGCTGGGGATTCTGCCCCTCTCGTTCAATCTCGACGGTGACGAATCGATCTGGATCCACGCCGTCTCCGTGGGGGAGGTGCTCACCGCGCGCGCGCTGCTGCAGGAACTGCGCGAACGCTACCCGCGTCTGCGCATCTTTCTTTCGACGACGACGATCACCGGCCATCAGGTTGCACGGAACAACCTTCAGTACATCGACGAGGTCTTCTACTTCCCGTTCGATTTCGCCTTCATCGTTCGCCGTACGCTGCGGCTCGTCCGGCCCCGCCTGTTCGTCATGATGGAGACCGAGCTGTGGCCGAACCTGCTGCGGGCGTGTCACGCGCGCGGCGTCAAGACGCTTCTCGTCAACGGGCGCATCTCGTCGCGCTCCTACCCCCGCTACAAACTGGCGCGGCCGTTCTTTCGGCACGTGCTCGCGCATGTCGAGCGCTTCTGCATGCAGAGCGAGGAGTCGGCCCGCAGGATCATCGACATGGGCGCCGATCCCGCGCGCGTCACCGTTACCGGCTCGCTCAAGTTCGATTCGCTCGAGCGGCCCGGGGCCTCTGCCCCCGGAGACCGCGGCCGGAACCGCGTCCTCCGCTACTTCCGCATCACCGCCGACCGTCCGGTCGTCATCGCCGCGAGCACGCTCAAGGGTGAAGAAGAGCCGGTGCTCGAAGCGTTCCAGCGCCTTCGCGCCACTCGTGCCAACGCGCTGCTGATCATTGCGCCGCGCAAGCCGGAACGGTTCGACGATGTGGAGCGGCTCGCGCGGAGGAGCGGCCTCAACGTCGCCCGCCGCACGGAGCTGCGCGTGGATGCCGAACCGCGCCAGGACATCGTCGTCCTCGATACGATCGGCGAGCTCGCGCAGTTGTTCCAGGTGGCGACCGTCGTCTTCGTTGGCGGCAGCCTCGTCGACGCAGGCGGCCACAATATCCTCGAGCCCGCAGTGTTCGGAAAGCCAATCATCTTTGGTCCCTACATGCAGAACTTCGCCGAGATCGCGCGCGCGTTCCTCGACAACGGCGCGGGCATCGAAGTGAAGGGCGCGCGCGAGCTCGAGACGGTGCTGCTCGAGCTGATGGCGGACCCCGTTCGACGCGCGAGCCTCGGCGCCGCGGCGCGCGCGCTGGTCGAAGCGAATCGCGGCGCTCGCGCACGCAGCCTCCAGGCGATCGCGCAACTGCTGCAGCCGGAGCAGCAGGCCAACGTGAGGATGTTCCGGGTCAAATGATCTCGGCCGTGTATGCCGCGATCGCACGGCGGCGGCGCGAGTGGTACGCGGCGCGTCCGCACGCGCGGCGCCGGCTCCGGCATCCGGTGATCAGCATCGGCAACATCGCTGCCGGCGGGCGGGGCAAGACGCCGTTCACGGCGACTATCGCGCGGCTGCTTCTCGACATGGGGGAGAGACCGGCGATTCTGAGCCGCGGCTACGGCAGGACGGATCCGGTGGAGGGCGCGGTAGTGGTCCGC
>DATLLF010000099.1:0-7098 GCA_035537955.1 Vicinamibacterales bacterium
CCCCTGACGATCTTCGATGCCACCGTCGACGCAGACCGCAACGGCATCCTGGCGGACCCGTTGCCGGCAGACAGTTACTCCGGCACGGGCACCAACGCGATTTCAGTTGAATCGGACGGCGGTCGTAACGGTGCCTATGGACCCGGATTCTTCAAACTCGACCTGAGACTCGGGTATCGGCTCAACTTGGGCAGCAGGCGAACGCTCGACATGTTCGGCGAGATCTTCAACGTCACCGATCGCGAAAACTACGCGAACCCGACCGGTGATCGCTCCTCGTCGAACTTCCTGCGGGTGACAGGGTTGTCGACCAGCTCGACGCCTCGAACGGGACAGATCGGCCTCCGCTTCGGGTTCTGACCCTGAGGGCCGGCTCACGCCGGCCCTTTTGTCGCTTTCCAGAGTAGAATCGGCGGACGGCTGCCGCCGCCGACTCTACTCCTTACATGGATCACTCGCCGAGCACGCCACAGACGCGCCGCCGCGGACTCTCGCTAACCACCCAGATTTTCATCGGCCTCGCGATCGGCGTGGTTGTCGGTGCGATCGTCGACGCTACCAACCCCGCATGGGCGGTGTACTTCCGGCCGTTCAGCCAGATGTTCCTCCGGCTGATCAAGATGATCATTGCGCCGTTGATCTTCGCGACACTGGTCGCGGGGATTGCCGGCGCGGGTCACTTCAAGGTGGTCGGCCGAATGGGCCTGCGGGCGATCATCTACTTCGAGGTGGTGACCACCCTCGCGCTGATGATCGGTCTGATCGCAGTCAACATCACGAAGCCGGGGATCGGCGTCAACCTGCCCATAGGCCAGGGCTCAGAGATCAAGGCCACCGCCCAGACATGGGACCAGATTCTGCTGCACGTCGTTCCGGAATCGGTATTCGACGCGATGGCCAAGGGCGACGTGCTGCAGCTCGTCGTCTTCAGCATCTTCTTCGGCATCGCGCTGGGGATGATCGGCGAGAAGGGTCGTCCCGTCATTGCCTGGTGTGAAGCAGTGGCCGAAACGATGTTCAAGTTCACGAACATCGTCATGCACTACGCGCCGATCGGCGTTGGCGCGGCCATCGCCTACACCGTCGGGCACGGCGGCCTGGGCGTTCTCTACAACCTCGCGTGGCTGGTTGCCACGTTGTACATGGCGCTGGCGGCGTTCATTCTGATCGTGCTCCTGCCGATCGCGCTGATGTTCGGCGTTCCAATCCGCAAGTTCATCAAGGCGGTCAAGGAGCCGGCGATCATCGCGTTTTCGACGACGTCGAGCGAAGCCGCGTTGCCGCGGGCGATGGAAGTCCTCGAGCGTCTCGGCGTACCGAGACGGATCGTGTCGTTCGTGCTGCCGCTCGGCTACAGCTTCAACCTGGATGGCACGACGCTCTATCTCTCGCTCGCAGCCGTGTTCGTCGCGCAGGCCGCCGGCGTGCAGCTCTCGGTCGGCCATCAGATCACGATGATGCTGACCCTGATGCTCACGAGCAAGGGCGTCGCGGGCGTGCCGCGCGCCTCTCTGGTAATCCTCGCGGCAACACTGGCCTCGTTCGGCTTGCCGCTCGAAGGGGTGACGCTGATCCTGGGCGTCGATGAACTGATGGACATGGCGAGAACGATGACGAACGTCATCGGAAATTGTCTGGCGACCGTCGTCGTCGCGAAGTGGGAAGGCGAGTTCGTCGAGGCGAGCGACGCCGAGCTGGAGCTGGCGGTGGCCCGCGGAGAGATCTGAGGCCTGATGGCGGTACTGTCCGTCCGCCAGAAGCGTCGACTGAAGCTCTGGCTCTTCGAGGGGATCCGCGAGCCGGAGGGTCCGCACGCGCATCCGAGCCAGGTCCACCAGTCAGCCTGGTGGAAGGTCATGTGCCTGACCGGCGTCGACTACTTTTCGACGCTGGGCTACCAACCGGGCATCGCGTTTCTTGCGGCCGGCATCCTCTCTCCCCTTGCCACGCTTGTCCTGGTCCTTCTCACACTGTTCGGCGCGCTTCCGATGTACCGACGCGTGGCGGCCCTCAGCCCTCATGGGCAGGGCAGCATTGCGATTCTCGAAGAGCTGCTGCCGCGCTGGCGTGGGAAGGCGCTGGTTCTCTGCCTGCTTGGGTTCGCGGCGACGGGCTTCATCATCACGATCACCCTATCGGCCGCTGACGCGACCGCGCACGTCATCGAGAACCCGCTCGTGCCGCTGTGGATGCACCGTCCGGTCCTCATGACGTTGGTGCTGCTAGCGGGGCTCGCCGCGATTTTCCTGAAAGGATTTCGCGAGGCAGTCTGGCTGGCGGTGCCCATCGTGGGCGTGTACCTCGCGCTGAACGCGGTCGTCCTCGGCTGGGGCGTCGCTTACCTCGCGCAGCGCCCTGAGCTTCTGTCGCAGTGGCAGGCTGCCGCCATGACCTCGAAAGGGTCACCGGGAATGATGGTGGTGTTCGTTCTGCTGCTGTTCCCGAAGCTGGCGCTCGGGCTGTCAGGCTTCGAGACGGGCGTGGCCGTCATGCCGCTCGTGGAAGGGGCACCCGGGGACGACCCCGCGCGGCCCATCGGCAGGATCCGCAACACCAACAAGCTGCTGATGACCGCGGCGCTGATCATGAGCGTCGCACTGGTTGCCAGCAGCATCGTTACCACCGTTCTCGTCCCTGCCGAGCTGTTCAGCCCCGGTCGCGAAGCCTACGGCCGCGCGCTCGCATACCTGGCACACGAGCATCTCGGGAATGGGTTCGGGACTGTTTATGACATCAGCACGGTGACGATCCTCTGGTTCGCCGGTGCGTCCGCGATGGTGGGTCTGTTGAACCTCGTGCCGAGATATCTCCCGCGCTACGGCATGGCGCCGGAATGGGCCCGGGCAAATCGGCCGCTCGTGCTGATCTTCACGGCAATCACCTTCATCGTCACGATCTACTTCGAAGCCGGCGTCAACGTGCAGGGCGGTGCCTACGCGACGGGCGTGCTCGTGCTGATGGGCTCGGCAGCGCTGGCCGTCACACTGGCGGTCAGGCGCGAGAACAGGCAATGGTTCGGCTACATGCTCCTGACGCTGGTCTTCGGCTATACCACGGCCGTGAACATCGTCGAGCGGCCGGAAGGCTTGAAGATCGCGTCGTTCTTCATCATCACGATCGTCATGACGTCGCTGATCTCGCGCGTCATGCGGTCGACCGAACTGCGTGTGCAGGGGATCGAGGCAGACTCGACGGCGAACGCGTTCCTGACAGAAGCGGCCGCCGCACCGCTGCGCATCATCGCGAACCGTCCCGACACCGGCGAGCCGGCCGAGTACGAGCACAAGCTGCGCGAGGCCCGCGACTCACACCATCTGACTCCCTCGGAGCGCGTGCTCTTCATCGAGGTGCGGCCCGGGGATGTATCGGAGTTCTCGGACAGGCTGGAGGTGACCGGCGTCGACATCGGCGGCCATCACGTGCTCCGCTGTGTCAGCCCGGCGATCCCCAACGCGATTGCCGCGATCCTTCTGCACGCACGCGACGTGACGGGCAAGATCCCGCACGCCTATTTCGGGTGGACGGAAGGGAATCCGATCGTCTACCTGCTGAAGTTCCTCGCATTCGGCGAGGGCGACACCGCGCCTGTCACACGGGAGGTTCTGCGGCAGGCCGAACCCGATCCGCTCAAGAGACCGCGGATACACGTCGGCTGACGCTATGTGCTTTCGCTACTCTATTCATTGAGGGAGACCGCGCATTCGTCGACGCCGTGTCCCTTGACCGCGGTCACTTCGAACAGGAGTCGTTCGTACCTCACCGCGTCGCCGACCTGTGGTGTGCGGCCGAGCAGCGTCAGGACGAGACCGCTGACGCTGTCGACGTCCTCGTGCTCGAGATCGAGATGGAACTGCTGGCCGACTTCATCGACGCGCATCGTTCCCGGCACGCGCAGGCGGCCGGCGCTGTCGCGGTAGAAGGGGGGCGCGTCGGTCGGACTCTCCGCAATTTCGCCGACAACCTCTTCGAACAGATCCTCGAGCGTGACGATTCCGGCAGTGCCGCCGTGCTCGTCGAGCACGACGACCATCTGCGTGCGCTCCCGCCGCATCCTATCGAGCACGTCATCGAGCTCCGCCGTCTCGGGCATGAGCGGCACAGGGCGCGCGTGTTCGGCGGTGATCGTCTCGCCACTCAGCAGAAGACGCAGCAGGTCCTTGATATGAATGATGCCAGCGATGTGATCGAGATCGCGTTCGTACAACGGATAGCGCGTATGCGGTGACGCGCCGAGCACCTCGCGGATGCTTTCAGGCGTGGCGCCCAGCGCGATCCCCGTGATGCGCACCCTCGGGACCATCACTTGATCCGCCGTCAGGTCTCCGAACTCGAACAGTTCCTGGAGCATGCGGCTCGACTCGGATCGCAGCGCTCCAAGCTCCTCGCTCTCCTGAACGATCAGCTGAAGCTCCTCGGGCGTGTAGTACTGCTCCGCGTGCTGAACCTGACGGCGCACGCCCAACAGGCGCAGCGTCAGATTGCCGAGGGCATTCAGGCCGACGACGAAAGGAAACAGAACGTTCTTCGTCCACAGCATCGGTGGCGTGATCCAGAGCGCCATGGTTTCGGCTCGCTGCAGGGCAACCGACTTGGGAACCATCTCGCCGACCACGATGTGGAAGTAGGTGAGGATGCCGACGGCGATGACGCTCGCGAACGCGTGCGACGCGAGGAAGCGCGGGCCGCCGATGCCACCGAGCCAGTGGAAGATGCCTTCGGCGAGCACATGCTCGCCGTACATTCCCAGCCCGAGGCTTGCCACGGTGATGCCGAGCTGCGCGGTCGCGATGTAGCGATCCTGCTTTTGCGGGTCGCGCAGCACCGATTGCACCGACCGTGCGAGCGCGTTGCCCTCAGCGGCGCGTTTGTCGATCGACGCGCGCGGTGCACCCACGATGGCGAACTCCGCGGCAACGAACACCGCGTTCAGCAGGATCAGCCCGGTAATGATCAGAAAGGCGGTCAACGCCGGCGCTCCGGCAGCCGGAGCCGCCGGCGTGCGCCCTTGAATTCGTCGGCCACTCCGCCGAGCAGCTCGCTGACGACGTCCTCGAGTGTGATCAGCCCTTCCACCTCACCGGACGGACGCGCGACGAACGCCTGATGCGTGCGCTGTTCGCGGAGGAATGCGAGGAGCCGATCCGCCGGCATGTCAGGTGGCACGCGCACGATCGGCCTCATCAGCGACGCGATGCTCAGGCGGCTCTCGCCCACGAATGCCGTGACGACGTCCTTCGTGTGGAGCACTCCCACGAGGTTCGTCGGCGAACCTTCGTAAACGGGGAGCCGACTGTACGGGCTCGAGGCGACAAATCGAAGAACATTGCTGTCCGGCAGCGCCGCATCCACTGATGCGAGTCGCTCGCGCGGGACCATGAGTTGTCCCGCCGTTCGCAGGCCGAGCCGCAGCGCGCGGTGCAGTCGCACCTGTTCTTCGGGCTCGAGGAGACCGCCGTCGCGGCTTTCCGCGATGAGCAACTCGATCTCCTCGGGTGAGTGCACGTGACGGTGCCCCGTCGCCGGAACGCGCAGCGCTCGAAGGATAAGCATCCCGCTGCCATTCAGAAACACGATCGACCAGCTGAAGACACGCTGCGACCAGCGCATGGGCAGCACCGTCCACAGCGCCGTACGTGTCGGAGCCTGGAGCGCGATGGATTTCGGTACGAGCTCGCCGAGGATGACCGCGAGCGCAGTGAGGAACAAAAGGACGACGATGCCCGCGGAGGAGAGTGCGGTCCTGGCGTCCATTCCACCGAAGGACTCGAAGAGTGGAGCGACAACGGGGGCGAGCTGCGCCTGCCCGTATGCGCCGAGGATCAGGCTCGAGAGGGTGATCCCGATCTGCGAGACGGCGATATACCTGTCCAGCTCCGAGGGATCTTCGACGACGGGCAGCAGGCGCGCCGCGAGCGCATTACCGTCTTCAGCGAGCCTTCGCAGTCGGCTGCGCCGAACCCCGACGGCGGCGAATTCGGCCGCCACGTACAGCGCCGTCAGCAGGATGAGCAGGACGATGATCGTCCATGCCAGCAGCATGCATACAGAGTTTACTCTGCCCTTAGGGCGACCACCGGATCGACACGAGTCGCACGTCGGCCAGGCACGTAGCCCGCGAGCAGGGCGACGAGCGCGAGGATCGCCGCAACCGCGGCGAACGTTGCGGGATCGAACGGCTTCACGTGAAAGAGCAGATCGGTCATCAACCGTGTCAGCGCGAAGGCACCGGCGGCGCCAATCGCAATCCCCGCTGCCGAGAGCCAGGCCGCCTGTCCGACGACCATCCTGAGCACGTCGCCGCGTTGAGCGCCAAGCGCCAACCGGATGCCGATCTCCTGCGTGCGCTGAGTGACGCCATAGGCGATGACACCGTAGATGCCGACGGCAGAGAGCAGCAGCGCAGCGGCGGCGAAGATGCCGAGCATCACCATCATCAAGCGGCGCTGCGCGACCGATTGCGACACCACTTCGTCCATCGTTTTCACGTCGGCAAGCGCGAGGTCGGGGTCCTGCTGGTTGAGGATCCTGCGAACGCCCGACACGACACCCGCCTCATCGCCTGTCGTGCGGATCGTCAACGCCATTCCACCGTAGGCATTGCGCGGGTACGGCCAGTAGATCGTGCTTCTCACCTCGGCATCGAGACCACTGTGTCGGACATCACCGACGACGCCGACGATCTCGTCCTCGCGATCGTCATTCCAGCTGATTTTGATGCGCTTGCCGAGCGCATCCTCGTTCGGCCAATGGCGTCGGGCGAGCGCTTCGTTGACGATCACTTTGTTCTGGGCATCGCTTGCCAGGCGCTCGTCGAAGAGCCGGCCTCGCAAAAGCGGGATGCCCATCGATTTGAAGTACTGGTTGGTGATCACTCGCACGTCGGTCACCGGCTCTTGTCCAAGCGGGGGAATGGGCTGCCCGACCACCTCGTAGCCTGTTGCGGAGCCGAGGCCAATCAATGGAAGAAAACTCACGGCGCCCGATGCCTGCACGCCGGGGATCCTGTCGATCTGTTCGAAGAGACGCTGGAAGAATTGCACGCGCAACTCGGGCCGGGAATATCGCGCGCTCGGCAGAGAGACACGCATCGTGACGGTG
>DATLLF010000100.1:0-18991 GCA_035537955.1 Vicinamibacterales bacterium
GGGCTGCAGCCCGGCGTCATCAGCCGCATGCGCGCGGAACACCACGAGTCCTGGTCCGCTCGCGCGCAGCGTTTCATCGACGACGTGCACCTCGTGTGGATTGGACTCGCCTCGGCGACAGCGACTTGTGCGCTGGCGGGCTCGATCCTTGGAATGGTCCAGAACATTCCTGACCGCAATGATTCGCTGGCGGCGATCTTCGCCGTCATGGGCGCGAAGGTCGGATCCGACCTCAATCCCGCGGCACTCGATGGCCGCGGTTTGGACCTGGGGCCTACGCCCGTGCTCGTGCCCACCGTCCCGCAGGACGGCGTCGTCTACGCCACGCTCGAGACCGCGACGATTCCCGACGGCGTCATGGTGCCGCTCTCGGCGCAGGTGACGACCAGCGGCTCTGTCGAGAACGTGCGCATGCTCGACCGGACCCAGAGCAGCACCGGCGTGCGCGATCTCATGGACGCTCTCTCACGCGGCCGTCTCGAGCCGGCACAGTACGGCGGTGCGCCGCTGGCGGTCAACGTCGTATGGCTTCTCGCCAACACGACCGTGAAGCCGGGCAAAACCTAAAAAAGAGACTATTCAGTTCGTCGGCGTCAGCGCCTCTCTGCCACTGCCGTAGCGACGTTGTTCATCGCGTCGGTCACGCGAAGAATGACGTTGCGCCCGGCCTCCGCCTCTTCGAGCTGGATCTCGAATTCCTCGCGCCGTGAATCGGGGATGCCGTCCTTGGGATGGACGAGACGCCAACGGCTCGCGTCGAGCGAGTACTCGACACGCTGAATGGCGGATTGCTGATCCGTCACGGTGAACGCGATCGATGTGCGCGATCCGGCGCGCGCCGCAGGCTGCACTTCCACGCGTGGAGGCGTGTTGTCGATGTCGAAGGCGGCGCTCTCCAGCTCACCGGTCAGGACGGTCCCGGGGGCATTCGACGCCGCATCGCTCGCCGAGATCTTCACGATGTAGGTTCCGTCGGGGACGGAAGTCGTGTCCCAGACGAAGATCGGGTCCCAGGCGCCGCGATAGAGCACTCGCCACGTCGTGTCCCCCTCGCGACGATAGGAGATGTCGTACTGCAGCCGGTCATCATTCCCGTCTTCCGCTTTCCACACGAACGTCTGCAGGCCTTTCTGGTACAGGCGCCGACCGAGAGGGGGCGCGTTACCCTGGCGCTGGTCCGGTGAGGCGTTGGGCTGGCGGCCATCGGGACTGTTGTCCTGATAGCCGGCGATCTCGGGTTCACCCGTCGAGAACGGACGCTGAAACACCGTTCCGGGCGGGTGCACGGTGATCGTGCTCACGATCGGACGAAGGTTACGCGGCAGATACGCGGCGGTGACGGATGTGAGCACCGGACCCTGACCACTCGGCGAGGTCATCGTCATTCGCCACTGCAGGTACCGTGCGTTCGGACTCGCGATCTGCTCACCGTTTGCATTCGAGTACGGCTTCGACCAGGCGCTCCAGGTTTCGTCGGGTGTGGACGTGTTGCCCGTTCGCGTCCCGACCTCGATCCTTCCACCGTTGAGCGCGGCGCGCCAGCGGATCACGCCCCAGCTCGCAACCGTGCCGGCATCACGGATGTCCGACTCGTAGGTGCCGGTCCTCGAGGGCTCCGATGAGAGCGCGAAGAGCTTTCCAGGATTGCTGGTCGCGCCGACGATCCTGCCCGAAGAGTCCCGAAGGAGCGCCGTCACTTGGCGTGCCCCGGCGCGCGCGAGCAGCGTGGCGCGTGCCGGTTCTCCCGCGACCCGGAAGATCTTGCCTTCGGTACCGGTTCCGACCAGAAGGCTGCCGGCAGCCTCGATGATCATGTCGAAGGGCGAATCCTCACCGGAGTCCCACAGCAGATCCCACAAGCCATCTGGACGGATGCGGTACACCGCGCCGCGACCCGGGCGCTTGGAGGGGGACGTCGACGGCGCCGAGCTCGTGCTGCCGCCGATCGGACTTTCGATCGGAGAAACTCCCGTGATCTCAGCCGAGACGGTCGGCACTGGTGGGCGTGGCGCCTCCGACGCAGGCACCTCGGACGCGGCCGGAGCGCTGCTGCCGCCCCCGTTCACCGCGGCGGCGAAGATTGTACCGTCACCGGCGACGCGCAACGCGTGGATCTCGCGATACGGCGAGTCGAGCAGCACGAACGCCTTTCCAGACGGATCGATGCGGAACACACGGCCGGGGGATTCAGTGCCGGCGAGCAGGTTTCCGTCCTTGTCGAAACCGAGCGAAACGACGTTGGTCGTATTGGTGCGATAGAAGGGTGTGCCCTTACCGTCGGCAGTGATCCTGTAGATCACGCCCTTGTCGCCCGTGGCGGCAAACACATTGCCGGCGCGGTCGGCGGCGAGAGACCAGATGTACTTGTCTTCAGGATCGAAGAACGTTCGCGACGTGCCATCCGCGGCGACGTGATAGATACGGCCATCGGGAGAGGTCCCGACATAGAGGCCGCCACCCGAAGCCGCCGCTACCGCGTGCACTTCGAGCTCTCCCGCATCGAAGAACGTCGTCGTCTTGCCGTCCTTCCCGACGCGGAGCAGCTTGCCTTCGTTGCCGCTGCCGGCCCACAAGGTGCCGTCGCTGCCGGCGTGCAGTGTCCAGAGAAATGGAGCAGCGGTTTCCGCGAGCATCGACGCGGACGGGCCGAGCAGCACGCGTCCGTCGCTGTCGATCGAGAGGTTCTCGACGTCGCCCTTGAGGAAGTCAGCCTGCGTCCCCACCGTCCAGAATGTCGGTGCCGCAGCAGACACGACCGCATAGAAACCGGCCACGGCCGCGAGCGCGGCTGTGGCAGCTCGCTTTTTCAGCATGGATGCAAACGTTAGCAGAAATAGTAACGGTGACGACGAAACGCAGCCGCTGGCTACCGTCCCGGTCTGGATTCGACGTCGATCGTGAGCGTGCGCGAGCCGACGACGGCGAGGTCCATCGGGATCTCGTACTCACCGATCGCGGCGCTGCGGATCGGGCTGAAGTTGCCGCCGTTGCGGTCTGCCTCCAGCACCGACAACACGGACGGCGGAAGCGCGGTCAACGCTTCGCCATTGACGACTGCTCCAGGCGCACCGTTCATCAAACGGACATAGATGCGGTTGTTGCGGCGGGTGCGGTTCAGCACGCGGATCAGTTGCGCGGCGCTCTGCGGCTGAAGGGTGCGACGCATCTCGCGCTGTTCGATCGCGTTCAACTGGCGGCCGTCGCTCACGAGAATCGACAGCGAGCCAGTCGCGTTCGCCGGGATGGCGACGTCGATCGTCGAGATCTTCTCCTCCCCGCGATAGCCACGGGTGAGGATCTTCAGCGGCACCGTCCGGCCGGGCCGCGCGCGCACCTCGTCGATCCACACGCGCTCGATCGTGGCCGACAGCGGCGTCTCGCTGGCATCGACGGTGAAGTCGAGCGACTCCAGCGTGAGCTTCTCGCGGTCGTTGCCCAGGAGCATCGTCAGCGGGCCACCGATCGAGGTGGCAGCGGCGAGAGCCGGCGCCTCGCCAGCGTAGATGTCTTCGAAGGCGACGTCTCCATGGCCCTTGACCTGCGCCGTCCCCTTGAGCGCAAACGTCGCCGTCCCGAATCCGCGCTCGTAGCTCGACAGCGCGTTGAACAGCGTCACGTAGGCGAGCAGCGGCGTGAAGGTCTGATCGGTGGCGATCTTGAATTTCATCGTCCGCGTCGTGGTCTGCCCGTCGCGGTTCGAGCGGAGCGTCACGCTCATCGGCACGGTCGCCGGTGCCGGTCCGAGCGTCCCGGCGATGGCCGTCGCGCGATCCTGCCGAAGCGTTCCGATGACATCACCCATCGTCGAGATCTTGAACGATGACATGAGGCTCGGCAGCATGGCGTAGACGTACGCGCGCGTCATCGGCAGTTCCGACGGCCCCAGATTGAAGAACGGGTGACCGAACGCGTATACCTTCTCGCCGTCGATGTGGGTGATCGTTCCCGTCGCGCCCATCTCGAGATCACCGCCCACGAGCGACACACCAATGGCGTCACCCTCACGGAGCGGACCGTTCAGCGCCGCGCGCTCCTCGTCAGACGCACGGCCGCCGACAGCACCGGCGACCGGCGCGAAACCGGCGTCCTTGAATATCGCCGTCAGGAGATCAACAGCCTGCGGTTCGAAACCGCTCATGAGCAGCGGCGTCGCGATCGGGCGGAGCATGGTCGCCAGTTGACCGGCTTCGGCTGCGGGAACACCCAGCGCGCGGACGTCTGTTGCGCGCGCGGCGAACGGCGCGAGACGCGCGTACGATTCGCGCAGCGCCGCCGCCAGCGAGTCCTGCGTGATCGGCAACTCGATGCGGGCGACCTCACTTGCGCGCCGCGCGGTCAGCGCTGCGGCGTCCTTCATTTCTTCGATCGGTGTGATACCGGCGATCGCTTCAGTGGGGAAGGATCCGATCGAGTAGGAGACCGCACCGATCAACCGGCCATCCACATACACGGGGCTGCCGCTCATGCCGGCGGCGACACCCGTCTTCGCCAACGGACCACCTTCGAGCCGGGCAAGGATCAGATCGCGCTTCGGCCCCTGGATGTTTCTCAGTACGCCGATGATGTGGACCGTGAAGTCGCTGAGCTCGGTCCCTTCGAAAATGGTGCGGCCCACCCCGACCATGCCCGGTTTGACCTCTCCAACCGGCATGATGCGGCTCTGCGTGGACGGCGTCGTGGTGAGGGAGACGACGCACAGGGTCGCGAGCAGGAGTGCCGCGGCGGCAGTTCGGATCTTCATGATGTTCGTTCTTCGGTTATAAAGGGCAACTGCTTCAGAATCAAGCAGAAAGGGTTAACCGTGCAGCTGACGCGATTGACACTCCGCGCGGCGCTCTGTTATCGTCTCCACGTTTGACGCAGAACGTCCTCAATCAGCCGAACCCGTACTCCTATTGGTGGTGGTACGTGTGTGCTGAGGGGGCCAACTGCTAGTCTACTGAGAACGACCAGAACCGGCAGAACCTGACGCCTCCCAGCCATCGGCTGAGAGGCGTTTTTGTTTTTACAAGATGTCACAACTGTGCGTTACGGTCACTGGCCGCACCATGGGCGAGCTGCGGCGGGCGCGCGATGCCGCCAGCCGAGCCGACATCGTCGAGGTTCGCCTGGACGGGGTGGACCGTCCCGATGCCGCCGGCGCGATCGAAGGGCGGCTGCGGCCCGTGATCGTGACGTGCCGGCCGCGCTGGGAAGGCGGGGCATTCGACGGCTCCGCGACCGAGCGGCGACGGATCATCAGTGAGGCGATTGCCGCCGGAGCCGAGTTCGTGGACGTCGAGCTGCGGTCCGAGTTCGTGGCCGACATCGTCCGCATGCGCCGGGGCCGCGGCGTCATCGCGTCGACGCACATCTATGGCGACGCGCCGAAGGATGTTGCGGAGCGAGTGCGGTGTCTCCGGTCGACGGGCGCCGAAGTTGTGAAGTTCGCCACCGAGGTGAGCTCGCTGACCGAGACGCTGCCATTGTATGAGCTCGGTGCCGGAACGGATGCGCGCGCGGAGGGCCAGGATCATGTCCTCATCGCGATGGGTCCACACGGCACGCACACCCGCGTTCTCTCGGCGCGTTTGAAGAATCGCTGGACGTATTGCGGCGACGGCGTGGCGCCCGGACAGATTCCGGCGGCCCGCATGTTGTCGGAGTTTCACTTCAAGCGTATCCGTGCGGACGCCGGTCTCTACGCGGTGGTGGGGTCACCGATTGCGCACTCACTGTCGCCCGCCATGCACAATGCCGGTTTCGCGCAGGCCGGGCTGAACGCGGCTTACGTCGCGCTCGATGCGCGCGATGCGAAGGATTTCGTGACCTTTGCGCGCACGATGAATATTCGTGGCGCAAGCATTACAGCGCCCCTGAAAGTGTCACTGATGACCGAGATGGACGAGCTCGAGCCGCTGGCGAAGGAAGTGGGGGCGGTGAACACGCTCGCGGTGCGGGGCGGACGATGGATCGGCGCGAATACGGACGTGGCCGGCTTCCTCGCGCCGCTAAAAGGGCGCATGACGCTGCGTGGGACGCGAGCCGCCATCCTCGGCGCGGGAGGTGCGGCGAGAGCGGTCGCCTTCGCGCTGGAGCGCGAAGGCGCCGACGTGCGCGTCTGCGCGCGCCGTCTCGACGAGGCGACGAACGTCGCAGCGCTGGTCGGAGTTCGCGCGGGAACGTTCCCGCCGCCGGCGGGATCGTGGGACGTGCTCGTCAACGCCACATCGTGCGGCAGCCGAGCGGGCGATTCGAGCGTCATGGCCGGCGCGCGCCTTGACGGCGAGATCGTGTTCGACCTGGTCTATGCGCCCGGCGAGACGCCGCTTCTCGAGCAAGCGCAGGCGTCGGGCTGTTGGACGATTGGCGGCATCGACATGCTGATCGCCCAGGCCGAAAGGCAGTTCGAGATCTGGACCGGCGCCGCGCCGCCCCCCGGGCTTTTTCGCGCGGCGATCGACAGCGCGTCAGGATGGCAGACGGGAGCTCGTGCGTGAAGCAGACATCGTTTGAAGAATTCGTGGATCTCGCCCGGCGAGGGACGTTCGTGCCGGTCGTTCGCGAGATCATGGCCGACCTGCTCACGCCAGTCTCGGCATTCATCAAGATCGCCGAACACTCCGATTACGCGTTCCTCTTCGAATCGGTCGAGGGCGGGGAGCAGGTCGCCCGCTACTCCTTTCTCGGCAAAGACCCCTTTCTCGTGCTGCGGGCGCGCGGCAACAAGACAGTCATCGATCGATCCGGGGTCACGACCGAGAGCGAAGAGCCCTTCGTCGCTACAATGCGCCGCCTGATGACGGAGTTCCGCGCCCCCTTCGTTCCAGGGCTGCCGCGGTTCACCGGCGGCGCGGTCGGATTCATCGGTTACGACGCGAGTGCGCGCTTCGAGCCCGCGCTGCAGGAGGCCTGGGAGAACGCGGGCTGGGTGGCGACCGGCACCAGCGAAGACGATGCCGGATTCATGCTGTTCGATACGGTGCTCGCGTTCGATCACGTCAAGCATCGCATTCTGGTCATTGCGAACGCGCGCATCACGCCTGACGAGGATCTCGGGGCACTCTACCAGTTCGCCTGCGCGAAGATCGACTTCCTCGAGCGCGAGCTCGAACGGGGATTGTCGCAGCCGGAGCGAACGATCGGCGCCGCTCCTGCCGTGCTGTCGAACGTGACCAGGGAACGATTCGAAGCGGGCGTGCGCACCATCAAGGAACACATTGCGGCAGGGAATATCTACCAGGCCGTCCTCTCACAACGGTTCGAAGCCGATATCACCGCGGATCCATTCACTGTCTACCGCGCGCTTCGCCACGTGAATCCATCGCCGTACATGTATTTCATCCGGCTCGGCGAACTGGCAATCGTCGGTTCCAGCCCTGAGATGCTGGTTCGCGTGGAAGCCGGCCGTGTGGAGACACACCCCATTGCCGGCACGCGACCGCGGGGCGCGACCGAAGAGGAGGATCTCCGTCTTGCCGACGAGCTGAAGCGCAACGAAAAGGAACGCGCCGAGCATGTGATGCTGGTGGATCTCGGGCGTAACGATCTTGGCCGGGTCTGCGAGACCGGATCGGTCCGTGTGCCGCAGTACATGACACTGGAGCGCTACTCGCACGTCATGCATCTCGTCTCCACCGTCGAGGGCACGCTCGCCGGAGATCGCGACCACATCGACGCACTCGTTTCATGTTTTCCAGCGGGCACCGTGTCCGGCGCACCGAAGATCCGGGCGATGCAGATCCTCGCCGAACTCGAACCGACACGCCGCGACATCTACGCCGGCGCGATCGGCTACATCGACTTCGCCGGAAATCTCGACTTCTGCATCGCGATCCGCACGATCACGATCCGCCGCAATCGCGCCCGTGTCCAGGCAGGTGCGGGGATCGTGGCCGATTCGAATCCGGCAGCGGAGTACGAAGAAACCCGCGACAAGGCGAAGGCGCTGCTCCAGGCGTTGACCATGGCAGAGGCGGGGCTGTGATTGGTCGACTCGTGTGCATCCCGAGCGACCACAGCGAGCGAGTGTGATTCTACTCATCGACAACTACGACTCGTTCACGTGGAACCTCGCCCAGTACTTTGGCGAGCTCGGCGCCGCACCCATGGTGAAGCGGAACGACGAGATCTCAATGGACGAGATCGCCGCGCTTCGTCCATCACGCATCGTCATCTCGCCGGGGCCCGGACGGCCGGAGGCCGCGGGTATTTCGGTGGAGGTCATTCGGCGGTTCGGGCCGACGACGCCGGTGCTGGGAGTATGTCTGGGACACCAGGCGATCGGCTATGCGTTTGGCGGCGAGGTCGTGCGCGCGCCGCAGTTGATGCACGGCAAGACCTCGGCGATCCTTCACGACGGCAGGGGCGTGTTCAAGGGCATCGCCATTCCGTTCGTAGCGGGCCGCTATCACTCGCTGGTAGTCGCGGATCCGCTGCCCGATGCGCTCGAAGCAGCCGCGCACACTGAGGACGGCACGCTGATGGCGCTGCGACACCGTTCGCTGCCGATCCACGGTGTGCAGTTTCATCCGGAGTCGGTGCTCACCTGCGAGGGGCACCGCATGCTTCGAAATTTCCTGGAGCTGTAATGTTCGCGCCACTGCTCGAAAAGCTTCGTCGCCGTGAGGACCTGACCGAATCCGAGGCCGCCGCCGCCATGGCCGAGATCATGGACGGTCGAGCTGTGCCGTCGCAGATCGCCGGATTCCTCGTCGCGCTTGGCATGAAGGGAGAACGACCGCGTGAGATCGTCGGCCTCGCGCAGGTCATGCGTGCCAGGGCAACGAAGCTCTCGCGGTCCTTTGCGCCCGTGTTCGATACGTGCGGCACAGGAGGCGATCGAGCGCATACGTTCAACGTCTCCACCGTCGCCGCGATCGTCGTCGCCGCCTGCGGCCTTCGCGTCGCCAAGCACGGCAATCGTTCTGTGTCGAGCCGCTGCGGCAGTGCGGACCTGCTCGAAGCCCTGGGGGTGAACATCGCGGCTCCGCCGGAGGTCGTCGAACGCTGCCTCGACGAGGCGGGGATCGCCTTTTTCTTCGCACCGACGTTTCATCCGTCCATGCGTCATGCCGGGCCGACGCGAAAGGAGCTCGGGATCCGGACTGCTTTCAATCTGCTGGGCCCGCTGACGAATCCCGCCGGCGCGACTCGGCAGCTCGTAGGCGTGCCACGTCCAGAGCTCACCGAGCTCGTTGCACGATCCCTCGCGTTGCTCGGAACGGAGCGCGCCTGGGTCGTGCACGGCGCCGACGGGCTCGATGAGATCTCGACCACGGGCTACACGAAAGTGTCGGAGTGCCGCGACGGTGCGGTGAACACCTTCTACGTCCATCCCTTCGACTTCAAGCTGCCCAAGACTCGCCCGGAAACGCTGCGCGGCGGGGATGCCGCCGAGAACGCCGCGATCGCCAGGCGCGTGCTCGAAGGCGCAGCGGGGCCGACGCGGGAAATTGCGGTTCTCAACGCCGCTGTATCTCTGCTGATTGCAGGGGCGGTGGAAACCGTGAACGACGGCATCGAGCGCGCGGCAGAGGCGATCGACAGCGGTGTGGCCGCGTCCACCCTCGACAGGCTGCGCAGCATGTCCAATGCGGGAGTAGCCGCGCAATGATGACCGACATCACCGATCTGCTCGCGGCCATCGTCGCCGCGACCCGGACGGCGGTGGCCTTTCGCGAACTAGAGCGCCCTGTGGGATCGCTCGGACGTGATCATCAGCCGGACGGGAAAGGATTCGCCGAGGCGCTCAGCGGATCGGCATCGCCTCGGATCATTGCCGAGTGCAAGCGGCGCTCGCCGTCGCGAGGCATCCTGCGGCAACGGTACGACCCTGCTGCACACGCACTCGCCTATGCGGAGGCCGGGGCAGCCGCAATTTCCGTCCTGACGGAGCCGGCTTTTTTCGATGGACATCCTGAGCATCTTGCGGCCGTACGACGAGCGGTCAATCTCCCCGTGCTGCGCAAAGACTTCATCGTCACTGACTATCAGGTTCATGAATCCGTCGCGCTCGGCGCCGATGCCATCCTCCTGATCGTGGGCGCTCTCGACGAAGACGAGCTGACGCACCTGCACGAACTCGCGTTGTCGCTCGGACTCGCAGCGCTCGTCGAAGTTCACGATCGCGACGAATTGTTGCGCGCGCTACACGGCGGCGCGCGCATCGTCGGGGTGAACAGCCGCAATCTGCGGACGCTGCAAGTCGACCTCGGCGTGGCCGAACGATTATCTGTCGACATGCCAGACGAGGTGATTGCGGTCGGAGAGAGCGGGATCCGCAGTGGAGAAGACATCCGACGCCTGTCGGCGCTCGGGTACGACGCATTTCTCGTGGGCGAGCAACTGATCACACAGGAAGACCCTGGTGACGCGCTGCGAGGGTTGAGATCGTCATGACGCGCGTCAAAGTGTGCGGCGTCACCCGGGGGGAAGACGCGCTCCTGGCGGCGGAGCTCGGAGCGTCGGCAATCGGGTTCGTCTTCTGGCCGCGCAGCCCGAGGTTCATCGATGCCGGTCGCGCCGCCTCGATTGCCCGCGAGCTTCCGCCTCTGATCACAACAGTCGGCGTGTTCGTGGATCAGCCGATCGAAGAAGTGCGGCGTATCGCGCAGCGTGTGCCGCTGATGGCGGTCCAGCTTCACGGGAACGAGCCAATCGAGTACGCGCGGCAGCTGCTCCAACCGGTGATACGGGCCGTCGCAGTGGACGATCAATTCACGATGTCATCAGTGGACGTGATTCCAGCCGAGATCACCGTCCTGTTGGACGCCCATGACCCCGTGCGCCGCGGCGGCACGGGCCGAACCATCGACTGGACCGCCGCATCGCAGGCCGCCGCGCGCCGTCCCGTATTTCTGTCGGGCGGGCTGAACCCGGCGAACATCGCGGAAGCCATCATCCGCGTGCATCCATACGGCGTGGATCTGTCGTCAGGAGTCGAGTCGGCGCCCGGCGTGAAGGACCCGGCGCGCTTGCGCGCCCTGTTCGAGGCGGTCGCAGGAACCGTCGAACATCATGGTTGAGATCGTCTTGTCATTCGGTCATCGGGACCCGGATCCGCGCGGATACTTTGGCGCGTTCGGAGGCCGGTTCGTACCCGAAACGCTGGTAGCGCCCGTCGAGGACCTGGAGCGCGCGTACCTGGATGCACGCCGCGACCCTGAATTCCGCGCAACGCTCGTCGGCCTGCTGCGCGATTATGTGGGCAGGCCGACGCCGCTCTACGAGGCGCGGCGGCTGTCTGGAGCGCTCGGCGGCGCCCGCCTGTTTCTCAAGCGTGAGGACCTTGCGCACACCGGCGCGCACAAGATCAACAATGCGCTCGGGCAGGCGCTTCTCGCACAACGCATGGGCAAGCGTCGCATCGTTGCCGAGACCGGCGCAGGGCAGCACGGCGTTGCCTCGGCCACCGTGTGCGCGCTGCTCGGGCTCGAGTGTCACGTCTACATGGGCGCTGAAGACATGGAGCGGCAATCGCTGAACGTCTTCCGCATGCGTCTGCTCGGCGCGACGGTCACGCCGGTTGAGGCAGGCAGCCGGACGCTGAAGGACGCGATCAACGAGGCGATGCGCGACTGGGTGGCGAATGTGGCCGACAGCTACTACCTGCTCGGATCCGTTCTCGGGCCGCACCCGTATCCGCTCATGGTGCGCGAGTTTCAGTCCGTGATCGGACAGGAAGCGCGTGCACAGATCCTCGAGACGATCGACCGTCTGCCCGATGCGGTTGTCGCCTGCATCGGCGGCGGCAGCAACGCCATGGGCATCTTCGACGCGTTCGTCGACGACCACGACGTTCGCCTGATCGGGGTGGAAGCGGGTGGGCGTGGCATTCGCAAGGGCGAGCACGCGGCGCGGTTTGCGGGTGGCGCCGCCGGTGTGCTGCAGGGAACGAGGAGTTACGTTCTTCAGGACGAAAACGGCAACATCGAACTCACGCATTCGGTTTCCGCCGGGCTCGATTACGCCGCGATCGGTCCCGAGCACGCGTCGCTCTATGAAACCGGACGCGCTGAATACACGTGGATCGACGACGACGCGGCGCTGGCGGCTTTTCAGCGACTCGGACGCGAGGAGGGGATCCTGCCTGCGCTCGAGTCATCGCATGCAATCGCGCACGTATGCCGGATCGCGCCGGCGATGCCGCGTGACTCAGCGATCCTGGTGAATCTCTCCGGCCGCGGAGACAAGGACGTTCTCAGCGTCCGTAAGGCGCTGGAGGGTCGGTGATGGGACGTCTCGGCGACACGTTCGCCCGACTTCGCGGCGACCGACGCGGCGGCCTGATCGCGTACGTGACCGCCGGCGACCCGGACTCGCCGCGGTCCGAAGACATCCTCGTCGCTCTCGCCGAGGGCGGAGCGGACGTCCTCGAAGTCGGCGTGCCGTTCTCGGATCCCGTTGCCGACGGACCGGTAATCCAGCGTGCAAGCGAACGCGCCCTGGCAGCGGGGATGACCCTGAACGGCACGCTGGATCTCGTCCGGCGCCTGCGGAACCGCATCGAGACGCCGGTCGTGCTGTTCACGTACGCCAATCCCGTGCTGCGGATGGATCCGGCGGTGTTCGCGGAACGGGCGCGCAGGGCCGGCACCGACGGCGTGCTCATGCTTGATTACCCCGTCGAGGAGGCCGAGCCGCTGCGCGCGCCTCTGGTTGCCGCGGGCCTGGATCCGATCTTCCTGATCAGCCCGACGACAACCGACGCGCGCATCGAACGGTCGGCGCAGTTGGGCGCGGGGTTTCTCTATCTGATTTCACGCCTGGGCGTCACCGGGGCCCGTGCAGAGATGGCGGATGATGCAACGGCGCTGGTCGAGCGCGTGCGGCGTCACTCGTCGTTGCCGCTGGCGCTGGGCTTCGGCATCTCGCGGCCCGAACAGGTCGCGGCCGTCTGCAGGCACGCCGATGCGGCGGTTGTTGGAAGCGCGATCGTCAACGTCGTCGCGCAGCACGCCAGCAACGATGCGGCGGCGGCCGTTCGGGATTTCGCGCGGTGGCTGAAGAGCGCATTGTGACCATCGACGACCTCCGCCGTCGCATCGACGAGATCGACGAACAACTGGTGCGGCTGCTGAACGCCCGCGCCGAGTGCGCGCTGGCGATCGGGCATGAGAAGAAGCTGGCTGGCATGGGCGTCTACCAGCCGGATCGCGAAGCCGACGTGCTGCAGCACGTGCAGGCCGTCAACCCGGGGCCGCTCGACAACAGTGCGATGAAACGGCTCTTCGAACGGGTGATCGACGAGGCGCGCCGCCTCGAGCGCATCGCAGACGTAAAATGAGGGATTCATGGTTGTCGTAATGCAGGAGCGGGCCACCAGCGAGCAGGTGGAACGCGTTGTCGCTCACCTGATCGAAATGGGCTTCGACGTGCACCGGTCCACCGGCGCGCTGCGCACGGTGATCGGAGCCGTCGGCGGAAAAGTCGGCGATCCACGGCTGATCGAGGTCCTCGAGGGCGTGCAGGAGGTGCTGCGCATCACCGAGCCGTACAAGCTCGCCAGCCGCACCTTCCGCCCCGAAGACACGGTCATCACCGTCGGCGAAGTGCGCATCGGCGCTGACGAGGTCATCGTCATGGCCGGCCCCTGCTCGGCCGAGACCGAGGAGCAGGTTGAGGCGACGGCGGCAGCCGTCAAGCGCGCCGGTGCCAAGATCCTGCGCGGCGGCGCGTTCAAGCCGCGCAGCTCACCCTACAGCTTCCAGGGCCTCGGGGAAGAGGGGCTGCGCCTCCTGCGCACCGCCGCGGATCGCCACAACCTGTACCTCATCACCGAGGTGATGGACATCAGCCAGATCGAGACCATCGACCAGTACGCCGACATCCTGCAGGTCGGCGCGCGCAACATGCAGAACTTCACCCTGCTGCGCGAGCTCGGACGGACCCGCAAGCCCGTCATGCTGAAGCGAGGGATTTCGGCCACGGTCGAGGAATGGCTGCTCTCGTCGGAATACATTCTTGCGGGCGGCAACATGAACGTGATGCTGTGCGAGCGTGGCATCCGTACGTTCGAGAGCTACACGCGCAACACGCTCGACATCTCCGCGATCCCGGTCGTGAAGCAGTTGAGCCATCTGCCGGTGATCGTGGATCCGAGCCATGGCACCGGACGACGCGACAAGGTGGCGCCTATGGCACGAGCCGCGGTCGCTGCCGGCGCCGACGGGTTGATCATCGAGGTCCACTGCGATCCTGATCACGCACTGAGCGACGGCGCGCAGTCGTTGTTTCCCGGACAGTTCGATCGCTTGATGGCCGAACTGCGCATCATCGCCCCGGCCATCGGGCGCAGCATCTGCGTGGAACCGGTAGCGCGGAGGGGATGGGGGCGGTAACTGATTGCGGACTGCTGATGGCGGATTGCTGATCGACGGATTGCGGATTGCTGAGTGAGAGTGCGGATTGTGGATTGAGAGTGCGGATTGTGGATTGATACGGATTGGCCCCTGAGTTTCGGCGAGTTGTCATCGTCGGCTGTGGATTGATCGGAGGCTCGATCGAGCTGGCGCTTCGGGAGCGTGAGCCGTCGATCGAAGTCGTTGCGGTCGATCGCGGCGACGACGTCAACGCGGTCGCCGGAGCCGATCTGGTCGTGCTCTCGGCGCCGATCATGGAAATCATCCGAATCCTTCCGCAACTGGCCCCGCATCTCTCGCCAGACACCCTCGTAACCGACACCGGCAGCACGAAGGCAGCGATCACCGACGCTGCGTATGCCGTGCGGTTCATCGGGGGCCACCCGATCGCGGGTGCCGCTGTGGGGGGCCGCTCGGCGGCGCGGGCGGATCTTTTTGCCGGCCGCAGCTGGATCCTCACACCGGTCGCCCGGGCTCGCGATGAGGACGTGGCGCGACTCAGCGGATTCGTCGAACGCCTTGGGGCTCGCGTACGCCTGTTGGACCCCGCCGAACACGACCGTGTATTCGCGCTCGTGAGTCATCTGCCGCAGCTCGTGGTGAGCGCGATGATGAGCACGATTGGATCGCATGCGGGCGAGGAAGGCCTCGAGCTGGCCGGCGCCGGGCTGCGAGATTCCTCACGCCTCGCATCCAGTCCGCCGGAGATCTGGCGTGACATCGTCAGCAGCAATCGCGAAAACGTCGCGACTGCCCTCGAGCGTGTGATCGCGG
This sequence comes from Vicinamibacterales bacterium, assembly GCA_035537955.1. Lineage (GTDB taxonomy): Bacteria > Acidobacteriota > Vicinamibacteria > Vicinamibacterales > 2-12-FULL-66-21 > JACDCA01. Next base: position 15,117 of record DATLLF010000100.1, read on the forward strand.
AGCTCCGGGCGTTGCGCGACGACGAGACGGGCGACACGCTGCAGCGGACGTTCGAGCGCGCCGTCCGCTGGAAACGAACACTCGACGACCGCTCGATATAATTCCTCTCGATGGAATCGCCGCTCTGGACCCCTTCCCCCGAAAGCGTCGAGCGGGCGCGCATAACCCATTTCATGCGCCATCTCCGCGACCGGGGCGCGCATGTGTCCGACTATCGTTCTCTGTACGATTTCTCGATCACGCAGCCGCTCGAGTTCTGGCGCGCCGTGTGGGACTTCTGCGGCATCATCGGGCATCGGGGTGAGCGAATCGCGATCGGCATGGAGCGGATGCCGGGAGCGCAGTTCTTCCCCGATGCGCGGCTGAACTTCGCGGAGAACGTTCTACGGCAGCGCGGCAGCGGCGACGCGCTCGTCTTCAATGGCGAGAATCAGCGCCACAGGATCCTGAGCCACGACGAGCTCCGCGCAGAAGTCGGGCGTTTTGCGGCTGGCCTTCACGCCGCCGGCGTGCGCGCTGGCGATCGCGTCGGCGCGTACATCCCGAACATGCCCGAAGCCATGATCGCGTCACTCGGGGCAGCGACGATCGGCGCGGTCTGGTCCTCCTGCTCACCCGACTTCGGCGTGCAGGGGGTGCTCGATCGCTTCGGACAGATCGAGCCGCGCGTGATCGTCGCATCCGACGGGTACTTCTACGCCGGCAGGGTCCATGACATCAGGCCGAAGCTCGCTGCTGTGCTGGAAAAGCTGCCATCGGTCGAGCGCACGATCGTCGTTCCGTACGTGAAAGGGAGTCCGTCACTCGACGGTTTGCCGAATGCGGTTCTGTGGCGCGAGTTCACCAGGAGCGCAGCCACTATTCCAGAGTTCGAGCGGCTCCCGTTCGATCACCCGCTGTACATCCTTTATTCGTCGGGCACGACCGGCGTCCCCAAGTGCATCGTGCACGGCGCGGGGGGCACGCTCATTCAGCACCTGAAGGAGCACCAGCTGCAATGCGACGTGCAGGCCGGTGACCGGGTCTTCTACTTCACCACGTGCGGCTGGATGATGTGGAACTGGCTGGTGACCGCATTGGCGTCGAATGCGACGCTGCTTCTGTACGACGGGTCACCGTTCCATCCTGACGGCAACGTGCTCTTCGACTTCGCCGACGCGACCTCGATGACGCTCTTCGGGACGTCGGCTCGATTCATCGACGCCGTGCACAAGGCAAATCTCTCGCCGGTCCGCACGCACGATCTCGCCAGCGTCCGCACGATGACGTCGACCGGCTCGCCACTGGTGGCAGAGAGCTTCGACTTCGTCTACGAATCGATCAAGCACGACATCCACCTCGCGTCCATCTCGGGCGGCACCGACATCGTGAGCTGCTTCGTCGGCGGTAATCCGGTCGGGCCCGTGTGGCGCGGAGAGATCCAGGCGCGCGCGCTGGGGATGAAAGTCGACGTCTTCGATGATACGGGGCATCCCGTCACGGGAGACAAGGGAGAACTCGTCTGCACGATGCCGTTTCCGTCCATGCCCATCGGCTTCTGGAACGATCCTGATGGCCGTAAGTACCACGCAGCGTACTTCGAGCGATTCCCTGGCGTCTGGCGCCATGGCGACTGGGCGGAGATCACGGAGCACGAGGGCGTCATCATCTACGGGCGCTCGGACGCCGTCCTGAACCCGGGAGGGGTGCGGATCGGCACCGCCGAGATCTACCGTCAGGTCGAACAGCTCGACGAGATCACCGAGAGCCTGGTCATCGGCCAGCAGTGGCAGAACGACGAGCGGATCGTGCTCTTCGTCAAGCTGCGCGACGGTCTCGTTCTGAGTGACGAGATGCAGGATCGAATCCGCCGCAGAATCCGCGAGAACACGACGCCACGCCACGTACCGGCCAGGATCGTGCAGATCACCGACGTGCCGCGCACGAAGAGCGGCAAGATCGTCGAGCTCGCCGTCAGGGACGTCGTCCACGGCCGAAGCGTCAAGAACATCGAGGCGCTGGCGAATCCCGAGGCGCTCGACCAGTACAGGAGTCGACCTGAGCTCTCATGACCAATGCTGTGATTCTTTCCGCCTGTCGGACACCGATAGGCTCCTTCGGCGGTTCGCTGAAGGACTTTTCCGCTGCCGACCTCGGTGCGGTCGTCATCCGTGAAGCGATCTCCCGCGCCGGCATCAACGCCGCCGACGTCGGAGACGTGATCCTGGGCTGCGTGCTGCAGGCAGGGGCGGGCATGAACGTCGCGCGACAGGCCGCCATCAAGGCCGGCGTGCCGGTCGAGGTGCCCGCAGAGACGGTGAATCGCGTCTGCGGCTCCGGCCTCCAGGCCGTCGTGCACGCGGTGGAAGCGGTGAAGGCTGGTTACGTCGACTTGATCGTCGCCGGAGGTACGGAGTCGATGAGCAACGCTCCCTACATCATGCGCGGAGCGCGCTGGGGTTACCGCATGGGTAACGGAGAGCTGCTCGACTCCATGCTGCTCGAAGGGCTGACGTGCGCCATCAGGGGCTGTCATATGGGCATGACCGCCGAAGAGGTGGTCAAGCGCTTCAACGTATCGCGCGAGGACCAGGACGCGTTCGCCGCAGAGAGCCAGCGTCGTGCTGAGCAGGCGATCAAGAGCGGCGTCTTCGGCCAGGAGATCGTCGCCGTCGAGATCCCGCAGAAGAAAGGGCCGGCGCTGCGTGTCGAGAAGGACGAGTACCCGCGGGCCGGCACGACCGCCGAGAAGCTTGCCGCACTGAAACCCGCGTTTACGAAAGACGGCAGTGTCACCGCAGGCAACGCCTCCGGCATCAACGACGGCGCGGCCGCACTCGTGATCTCGACCGAGGAGCGCGCGCAGCAGCTGGGCAGGCGTCCGCTCGGACGGATCCTCTCGTATTGCACGACAGGCGTGGACCCGATGATCATGGGAATGGGGCCCGTCGAGGCGTTGAAACGCGCGGCCGAACGCGCCGGCGCGTCGCTCGATGCGCTCGATCTCTTCGAGTTGAACGAGGCGTTTGCGTCGCAGTCCCTTGCCGTCGTACGCGAGCTGAAGCTCGATCCTTCCAAGGTGAACGTTCACGGCGGCGCGATCGCCCTTGGACATCCGATCGGCGCGAGCGGCGCACGGATCCTGACGACGCTCGTCCATTCGCTGCAGGCGCGCGGCGGCGGCAGAGGAGCCGCGGCGCTGTGCGTGGGTGGCGGGATGGGGACCGCGATGATCGTCGAGACGGTCTAGATGCGGATCCGGCGCGCGGTGCTCGACGCGATCGTCGCGCACGCGATTGCTGACGCTCCACTCGAGTGCTGCGGGCTGCTGATCGGGTCCGCCGAACTGATCGACGAAAGCTATCCCGTCAGGAACGTCCGCGTGAGTCCGGTAGCGTTCGAGGTGGATCCGGCAGGACATTTCGCGGCGATCCGGAAGGCGCGGCAGTCGAATCGATCGGTCGTCGGCGCCTACCACTCGCACCCGACGTCCGCACCGGTTCCTTCAGAAACCGACGTTCGCGACGCGAACGACTCCACCTTCGTGCACGTGATCGTCTCGTTGGCCGCGAATGAACCCCAAGTGCGCGCGTACCGAATCGCAACCGACGAAGCCATCCCTCTGGAACTGACGACCGCGGACTCGTAATCCAGAAGCCGGAAGCCGGAAGCCGGTAACGCTAACGCTCGCCGCCGCCGTCGCGCAGCCCCGGACGCACCTGTATGGTCGTGCTGCCAGCGCCCACGACCTTGTCCTTCTGCTTGAGGCGGAACTCCACACGGAAGTTTCCCGAGGTCTGAAAGATGCGGCTGACGGAATAACGTCTCTTGATTTCGCTCCTGCCGGCCTCGTACGGATCGCAATCGGCCGGGCTCTCCGCGCGGGTGTCGTCGCC
>DATLLF010000101.1:0-6402 GCA_035537955.1 Vicinamibacterales bacterium
CCCGAGGAGTTCGCCCGCCGTTACCGCGATCTGCTCGACGTCGTCCGCGAGCTGCAGGTGTTCTCGGGTTTCTGCTACACGCAGTTCGCTGACACCTATCAGGAAGCGAACGGCCTGCTCTTTGCGGATCGCACGCCGAAGATTCCGATCGAGGAGATTGCGGCGGCAACGGCTGGTCGCCACGTGCTCCGGGCGGACGGCCTCGAGCAGTTGACGCCGCTCGAAGAGCGTTGAGTGTCGATGCACAAGCGCCGGCTCACGAAGCCTGACGGTCGGGCGCTGATTCTCTACGCCCGGCAGGAGATATCCGGCGACGTGATCGCGCCGAGCCCGCAGGGGGGTGCTGTTTCGCCGAACGCACACCTGCGATGGCACCCGCTTCGAGGGGAATGGGTCGCGTACGCAGGTCACCGCCAGAACAGGACGTTTCTTCCACCACCGGAATACAACCCGCTCGCGTCGACGTCCGACCCTGCCAATCCGACCGAGGTGCCTTCAGGCAACTGGGACGTCGCCGTTTTCGAAAACCTGTTCCCGACGCTGACGATGAAGGCCCACGATCCGCCATCGCTTGGCGTAGCGACGGAGCCCGGAAAAGGCGTCTGCGAGGTCGTCGTGTTCACGCAGGATGCGAAAGGCTCCCTCGGACGACTGCCGCTGTGGCACATCGAGCTGCTCGTCGACGTGTGGGCGGACCGCTACACGGAGCTCGGCGCCGTTCCCGAGGTTCAGTACGTGTATCCGTTCGAGAACCGCGGCGTCGAAGTCGGTGTCACGCTGCATCATCCGCACGGGCAGCTGTACGCATATCCCTTCGTGCCGCCAGTACCCGCGCGCGAGCTGGCGGAGCAGCGCGCGTACTACGAGCGCCACGGGCGAGGTCTGCTCGAGGACTTCATCGCGCGCGAGCTGTCGGAGGGCGTGCGGATCCTCTACGATGGTCCGCAGGCGACGGCGTTCATGCCGATCTGCGCGCGCTACTCGTACGAAGTGTGGGTGGCGCCGAAGCGCGCGGCCGTGTCGTTCGCGGCGCTGAGCGGGCCCGAACGCCGCGACTGTGCGCGCGCGCTGAAGACGGTCCTCATGAAGTTCGACGCGTTGTGGCAGAAGCCGTTTCCCTACATCCTTGCCTTTCATCAGGCGCCCACAGACGGAGGCGCACACCCCGAAGCGCACCTTCATGCCGAGTTCTATCCAGCCTACAGAATGCCAGGCAGGCTCAAATACCTCGCTGGCAGCGAGATCGGCGCCGGTGTGTTCACGGCCGACACGCTGCCGGAACAGAAGGCAGAGGAGCTGAAGGCCGTGGTGGTTGATATCGATGCGTGAGGTGACCGCCGACGCGCCCGGGCGCGTGAATCTCATTGGTGAGCACACCGACTATCACGACGGTTTCGTGATGCCGTCGGCCGTTCCCCAGCGGACGAGGGTCGTACTTTCGCTGCGTGCGGATCGGCGCGTGCGCGCGACGAGCACGCAAATGAGCAAGGAGCCGTTCGAGTACCGGCTCGGCGGAGAACGCAGGGGCGCGGGTTGGGCCGATTACGTTCAAGGGCTCACGTGGGTGCTCGCGAAGGAAGGCGTTGGCATCGATGGGTTCGACCTGCATGTCGATTCCGACGTGCCGCTTGGCAGTGGGCTGTCGTCGAGCGCGGCGCTCGAAGTAGCGGCCTTGCGCGCGTTGCGCAGCGCATACGAGCTTTCGATCTCCGACGTGGTGCTGGCCCGCATGGCGCAGCGTGCGGAAGTGGAGTTCGTTGGCGCACCCGTGGGCATCATGGACCAGATGGCCTGCAGCCTGGCGGGTGAGCGTGACGCGTTGTTTCTCGACACTCGCAGCCTGGCGTTCGAACGAATCCCCCTGCCGCCGCAGCTCGGCCTCGTCGTGATCAATTCGGGTGTGGCGCACCAGCATGCGGGCGGCGATTACGTCACGCGCCGGCGTGAGTCGGAGCAAGCCGCACGGCTGCTTGGCGTCGACAGATTGCGCGACGTGTCGCTCGACGCGATGGACCGCATCGAGGCGCTGCCTCCGCTCCTCGCCCGACGTGCCCGCCACGTGGTCACCGAGAACGCGCGCGTGCTTGCCGCGCGCGAAACGTTGCGCGTCGCGGACCTCGCCTCGTTCGGAGGCCTGTTGAACGCATCGCACGCCTCGTTGCGCGACGACTATGAAGTATCGGTTGCTGCCGTGAATGCACTGGTCGAGATCGCACAGTCGCAGCGTGACGTCTTCGGTGCGCGAATGACCGGCGGAGGATTCGGCGGCGCCGTCGTGATCGCGACGAGCGGCGATGAAGCGGCGAGGGTAGCGGCCACTGTCGCTGAACACTACGAACGCAGACAGCTCGCGCGCCCGCAGATTCTCGTGCCGCGACCGAGCTGAGCGCGGGCCGGCGGGCACGATTTTTGGTCTTGTCCGCGCCATGCACGAGCCCGGGGCCACCCATTCACATGATCTGATTTGTCTTTCTCACCTCCGCTGGAACTTCGTTTTCCAGAGACCACAACACCTCATGACGCGTTGCGCGAAAGAGCGCCGCGTGTTTTTCATAGAAGAACCTGTCTGGTGTGAAGGCGAAAGGCCGCGGCTGGAGCTGCAGCACACTGATGGTGTCATCGTCGCCGTCCCGCACCTGCCGCATGGCACGACTACTGTCGCCGGGGTTCGCCAGCTTGTTGACGAGCTCCTGGTGACCCACCACATCCACAGGTATGTGTTGTGGTACTACACACCGATGGCGTTGTCGTTTACAGCGCACCTCTCAGCTGATGCTGTCGTGTACGACTGCATGGACGAGCTGAGTGGTTTCGCCGATGCTCCTGCCGAGCTGAAGGCTCTGGAGGCTGAGCTCCTCACGCGCGCGGACGTAGTGTTCACCGGCGGGCAGTCGCTGTATGAAGCGAAGCGGCACACGCACCCGAACATTCACCCGTTCCCGAGCAGCGTTGACGTGGAGCACTTTGCCCAGTCGCGCCGGATCGAGTCGGATCCCGACGACCAGGCGCCGGTGCCGCATCCGCGCCTCGGCTTCTTCGGGGTGATCGATGAGCGCATGGATCTCGAGTTGCTCGCCGGGATCGCGGCCGCGCGCCCATCGTGGCAGCTTGTCATGCTCGGTCCGGTGGTGAAGATCGACCCGGCGACCCTGCCACGCCGGCCGAACATTCACTACCTCGGATCGAAGACGTATCAGCAGCTGCCGCATTACATCGCGGGCTGGGATGTGGCACTGCTTCCGTTCGCGCGCAATGACGCGACGCGTTACATCAGCCCGACGAAGACGCCTGAGTACCTTGCGGCAGGGAAACCCGTTGTCTCCACTTCTATCCGCGACGTGGTCCGTCCGTATGCGCACATCGGACTCGCGCGGATTGCTGACACCGTGGACGGGTTCGTCGACGCCTGCGAGGCGGCGCTCGTCGAGGACTCGGTCGTGCGGCTGCGCGAGGCGGACGTATTCCTGCGGCAGACCTCGTGGGATGGCACCTGGACGCGTATGCGGCAGCTCGTCGAGGGCGTCCTCGTGGACTCGACTTCAGCCAATGACGAGCCGGCGCGGATCGCCGGCGCTATTTGATCCCCCGGGGGGCCACATGTTCGATTACCTGGTAGTGGGCGCTGGCTTCGCCGGCGCGACGATCGCCGAGCGGCTGGCGGTAGACGCGGGCAAAAAGGTGCTCATCTGCGATCGCCGTCCGCACATCGGCGGCAACGCATACGATCATTACGATGAGGCGGGCATTCTGGTGCACCGCTACGGCCCGCACATCTTCCACACGAACTCGAAGGACGTGTACGAGTACCTGTCGCAGTTCACGGAGTGGCGCCCCTATCAGCATCGCGTGCTCGCATGCGTGGACGGTCAGCTGCTGCCCATCCCGATCAACCTGAATACGATCAACCGCATGTACGGCACGGACTTCACGTCGTTCCAGCTCGACGAGTTCTTCCGCTCGATGGCGGAGCCGCGCGCGCAGATCCGCACGTCGGAAGACGTGATCGTCAGCAAGGTCGGCCGCGAGCTGTACGAGAAATTTTTCCGCAACTACACGCGCAAGCAGTGGGGGCTGGACCCTTCAGAGCTCGACGCGCAGGTGACCGCCCGTGTTCCCGTGCGCACCAATCGCGACGATCGCTACTTCACCGACACCTACCAGGTGATGCCGCTGCACGGTTACACGCGGATGTTCGAACGCATGCTCACGCATGCGAACATCAAAATCCTCGTCAACGCCGATTATCGAGAAGTGGGTAACCTGATCCCGCACCGCGAAGTGATCTTCACCGGTCCGATCGACGAGTTCTTCGACTACCGTTTCGGGAAGCTTCCCTATCGATCGCTCGAGTTCAAGTTCGAGACGCGCAACGTTGCCGTCGCCCAGGAGGCACCGGTCATCAACTATCCGAACGAGAATGCGTACACGCGCATCACGGAGTTCAAGTACCTCACCGGCCAGGAGCATTCGAAGACGACCGTCGTCTACGAGTTCCCGACAAGCGAAGGGGATCCGTACTACCCGATCCCGCGCCCTGAGAACCAGCTGCTGTATCGCAAGTATCAGGCGCTCGCCGACCAGACCGAAGGCGTGCACTTCCTCGGCCGGCTCGGCACCTACAAGTACTACAACATGGACCAGTGCGTGGCGCAGGCGCTCGCGTACTACCGCAAGGTCCTGACCGGCCAGGAGGCACTCGCGACGACCGCATGACCGATCCGTTCCAGAGCTTCTTCATGGGTGGGTTCGAGTGCTCGACCCACCGGCTCCGCTCGGGGCGGCGGTTGGACGTCATCGCCGCCACGTCGCACGATCGCTTCGCACGGAAGGATTACGAGCGTCTCGCCGCCGTCGGCATGCGCACCGTGCGCGACGGCATCCGCTGGCACCTGATCGAGACTCGCCCCGGCGTCTACGATTTCTCCACTGTCGTGCCGATGCTCGCCGCCGCGCGCGAGGCGGGCGTGCAGGTCATCTGGGACGTGCTTCATTACGGATGGCCCGACGACATCGACATCTTCAGCACGGCCTTCGTCGAGCGATTCGCGGCATTCGCCCGCGCGTTTGCGGAAGTCGCCAGCCGGGAAACGGATGGTCCGCCGTGGGTAGTGCCGGTCAACGAAATCTCTTTCTTCGCGTGGGCCGCTGGAGAGATAGGCATCTTCAATCCGTTTGCGACAGGGCGCGGCGACGAGCTGAAGAGGCAGCTCCTGCGTGCCGCGATCACCTCCATCGAAGCCATGTGGAGCGTCAACGACGACATCCGCATCGTCCATACCGAGCCGATGATCAACGTCGTTCCGCACGCGTCACGGCCGGAGGATGCCGCGCCAGCGGAAGCCCATCGCCAGGCGCAGTACGCCGCGCTCGACATCATCGCCGGCCGCACGCATCCGGAGCTCGGCGGACGCGAGGAGTATCTCGGCATCATCGGCATCAACTACTACGTCCACAATCAGTGGATCTACCCCGGAGGGCACGGCACCATGATCGAGCCCTCGCACGCGAGATATCGCCCGGTGTGGCAGATGCTCCGCGAAGTCCACGAGCGCTACCGTCGTCCGCTCTTCATCGCGGAGACCGGCATCGAAGACGAGGCGCGTCCAGCGTGGCTTCGTTACATGGGATACGAGGCGCGCCGCGCGATTCGAGAGGGTGTGCCCGTCCACGGCCTCTGTCTCTATCCCATCGTGAACCATCCGGGATGGGAAGACGGCCGGCACTGCTACAACGGCCTTTGGGACTATCCCGATGCCAGCGGTGAGCGCGAGATTTACGTGCCACTCGCCCGCGAGCTCGAATCAGAGAAGCAGTTGCTCGAGGATCAGCTCGCCGGCCGCGCGCCAGTCCAGGCAGCCGCCGATACCCACCTGCTCGACGTCGCCGCGCACTGGATGGAGATCCGTTCGGGCAGGGAAGACGTGCTGCATAAATGACGAGCACGCCCTCATGTTAAAATCAAATCTTGTCCTCAGCCGCGCAGGCCGACGCTGACCTGATGCAGGCCGCGCTGGAGCTCGGGCGCGAGGCGCGCCGCCGCGGCGAGGTGCCCGTCGGAGCAGTGGTGGTGCTCGACGGGGTGGTTATCGGCGAGGGGTTCAACCAGCCGATCGGCACGAACGATCCGACGGCGCACGCCGAGATCGTTGCACTGCGCGACGCCGCGAAGCGAGTCGGGAACTACCGGCTGCCGCGCGCGAACCTCTATGTGACCATCGAGCCCTGCCAGATGTGCGTGGGCGCGATGATCCACGCGAGGATCGCAAGGCTGATCTACGGCGCGCGCGAGCCGAAAGCGGGCGCGATCGATTCAGCGATGCGAGCCCACGAGCATCCATCGCTGAATCACCGGTTGGAAGCAACCGGCGGCGTCCTCGAAGATGAGTGCCGCCAGCTGATAAA
>DATLLF010000102.1:0-28303 GCA_035537955.1 Vicinamibacterales bacterium
CCGCGTAATACGCGAGCATCTTGCTGGTGCTGAACTTCTCCGGATAGAAGGTGCCCCGCCACTCCGGATAGTTGTACCCGGATGTACCCACGTAGACATTCGTGCTCAATGTTCCTCCGCTGTTTCGCGCCCCGGGGGTCAGATCTTGTTTTTTGCGCTCGGGTCCTCTCGGGAGGACACTTCATGCAAAAAACAAGATCTGACCCCAGCGTCCTACTCGCCGCCTTGCGCAGCGAGTGGATCGAGCCGGCCGGCGCGGCGGGCTGGCAGTACGGCGGCGACCGTGCCGACAACGACGAGCACGAGGCACACGAGGCCGAAGCCCGCGACATCCGCGATCTGCACGCCGAACAACAGCGCGCCCAGCGCATACGCCATTGGCAGCGCAAGAATCCCACCGATGGCAACCCCGAGCGCCGAGAGGCGGAGACCGTCGCGGGCGATCAGAGTCGTGAGCTGCGACGGCGTCGCTCCGAGCGCCAGCCGAATGCCCATTTCGCGCGTGCGCCGCGTCACGGCGTACGCCATCACACCGTAAAGCCCGAGCGCTGCGAGCAGCAGCGCGACCGTCCCGAATCCCGCGAGCAGCGCGCTGACCGCCCGCTGCTTGTCGTTGCGCTCCGTCAGCACCGTCGCCAGCGGTCGCACGTCGAACACGGGAAGCGCAGGATCAAGCGCCTGGATTGCTGCGCGAACCGCCGATGTCAGGCCGCCCGTCGCCCCATCCGCACGGACGAGGACCGTTTCTCGATCGAGCTGCGGATTCTGATCGATTGCTAGGTACATGAATGGACGCGGATCCTCCGTCACCTCGTCGTACTTCGAGTTCCGCGCCACTCCGACCACGCGGACCGTCCGATCTTCGACCGTGATCTGGCGACCGAGCGGGTCGTCGTTCGCCCAAAGGTTCCTCGCGAGCGTTTCATTCACAACCGCAACGTGAGGCGCGCCCGCGGTATCGCCATCGATGAAGCCACGCCCGCGGACGATCGGCAGGTGCAACGTGTCGAAGTAGGCTGGACCGGCGGCGTTCAGGTAAGCGCGCGACTCGACCTGGCCACTGGCGGTGCCTTTCGAAGAAACGACCGTACCGACCATCGTGCCGCTCAGCGGCGGCACGTTGCTGATGCTGACGTCGGTCACACCAGGCAGGCCGGCGATCCGTTCGCGGAGGAGGCGGCGAAACGCCACGCGGCGTTCCGGCGTGTAGTTCTGCAACACGAGATCGTACGACGCGGTGAGCACGCCACTCGGCTCGAACCCCAGATCCACCTGCGTCGATTTCTGCACGGCGCGAAGACTCAGGCCACCGGCGAGCAAGAGCACGAGCGACAGCGCGAGTTGCGCAACCACGAAGATGCCCTGGAGTCGCGTGCGGCCGCCGGAACCGGCCGTCTCGCGCAGACGCGGCTGGAGCGCGCCGCGTGTCAGAGTCAACGCCGGCGCGAGCCCGAACCCGCACACGCTCAGCGTGCCGACCAGTATTGTGAAAAGGAGAACACGCATATCCGCGAACGCATACAGCCCGCGGAACTCCTCCTCCGGCAGTTGCGCCTGGAGAAGGTCGGCGGCCCAGAACGAGAGCAGCAGCCCGCCAAGCGTGCCCGCGGTGGCGAGCAGGGCGCTTTCGGTCAGGAACTGGCGGATCAATCGGCGACGGCTGGCTCCGAGCGATGCGCGGATGCTGATCTCGAGCGAGCGTGCAGCGCCCCTCGCCAGCAGCAGGTTGGCGACGTTTGCGCACGCGATCATCAGCACGATCCCGGTGACTATCAGCAAAAGCGCGCCGAGAGGAACCAGCTCACCGCGACCTTCGGGAGCGAGGCCGGATCGCGCATCGGTGATGTGGACGGTGCGGTTCGTCTGCGTCCCTGGATACGACGAGGCGAGCCGCGTGGCGACGGCGGACGCCGCTGCCTGCGCGCTTGCGACCGAGACGTGTTCGCGCAGCCGTCCCATGACCAGCAGCCACGATGCACCGCGATCGGTCAGCAGCGCGCGATCGCTCGAGCGCGCCTCCGCGATGCGTGCGATCGGCAACCAGAGATCAGCGGTCTCGCCGAGCGCGGGTCCGTGGAACGCGTCCGGCGCAATGCCGACGACAGTGAACGAGTGACCGTTGATGATGATCGGCGAGGAAACGATGTCGGGCGAACCGCCGAATTGCTGCCGCCAGAGGCGATCGCTGAGCACCACCACCGGCGCGCCGCCCGGCTGCTCGTCCGCAGATGTGAGGAGGCGTCCGGCGCCGGGTATCACTCCCAGCATGGTGAAAAAGTTGCCGGTGACCACCTGTCCGCGAACGCGCTGCGGTTCGCGTCCGCTGCCGAGACTCACCGGCGTGCTGCGCAACCCCACCAGGTCCGAGAACACGGTCGTCATCGCATCGCGATAGTCGAGATATTCGGGATACGACATGCGCACCTCGCGGCCGCGGTCCTGCCAGACGGCCGAGACCCAGACGAGGTCGTCGGGGTCCGCAATGCCCGGCATCGGCCGGAACAGCGCCGCGTTGGCGAAGGTGAAGATCGTGCTGTTGGCGCCGATGCCCAGCGCGAGCGTGAGCACCGCGCCGAGCGTAAACAGTGGCTGCGCCAGCAGCATCCTGAGGGCGTATCGAAGGTCCATATCGGTCGGTCAACTCCAAACTCCAAACTGCAAACTCCAAAAAGGACGAAAAATGGCGTCTCCTCGCCGTCTTGGCTCGCTTTGCAGTTTCGTCGTTTTTGTAGTTTGTAGCTTGACGTTATCTGTTCTGCACCGTGTGCAGACTCTTCGCCGGCTGCCCCGCGACGCAAGACGGCCCGTATTGCGGGGGGTTTCAGCATCTGATCACGTTTTGTTGCTCTTCAGAGTGTCCGCTCGTGGCCACTCTCGTCCCACGATCGGTCCCTTTGCGAGCGGTGGATTACTTCCCGTCCGATGGCTTCGCTTCCCGCCACTCGCGAACGTAGTCGCATTGCTCGTCGACTTCCGGCGAGCGAAACAGCCCGTCCGGGGTGTGACGCCGCAGCTCCTCGATCCTGCGAAGCGCCTTCTCGCCGGAGAGCCCCTGTTCGACCAGCCAGCAGCCGATCACCGTGCCCGTGCGTCCAATGCCTCCCCAGCAGTGGACGTAGACCGGACGGCCCGCATCGATCTCGTCGCGAATCATCGCAAGGATGCTCACCATCTGCTCACGCGAAGCCGGCACGCAGTGGTCCCGAATGCTCGCGCGGATATGCGTCGTCTCGACGCCGCGCTCGTCCGAGAGCGCCTGCAGCACGTCGTCATACCGCGTCAGCTCGCGCTCCTCGGTGAGATTGATGAACGTGCGGATTCCCGCCTCCAGAAACTTCGTGAGCTTCTCGCGCGTCTCCGCCTCGATGTAGGTGCCCGGATACTCGCCGGCGAGGAGCTTTCCCTCGATCAGCCAATACGAACAGGGGATTGGTCCGGGGCTCGGCATTGTCTGGTGGATGTCTTTGGGGAGCGACCCCGTTCGCGGCCAGCCACGGGTGCGCTCTACATCCGACTGATTTCACCAGTAGCGTCAGGGACGCCAGTGCGTCAACACGCGGAACGTCTGCGCGGTGCCATTCGGCGCGTCGACGACGACGAACTTCGAGTGATCGGCATTGCTCGTCCAGCTGGCGTCCCAGCCTCCGGCATCGACGGGAACCCGAAACAGGCGCACTGGCTTCCCGATGGAAACCGTATTCCCCGTCACGGTGACGCTCACCGACATGAGCGTTCGATCGGGCGCGAGATAGATGATCTCGCGCCCGTCCGCGCGCCAGTGCGGGTCGATTCCACCGTTTGCCGAAATCGCCAGGCGCTGCGGATTGAGGCGCACCCGCGTCCCGTCGTCAATCAATTGTGCGAGCACGACCTCCCACCGTCCTGTGTGGTCGTTCACGAAGGCGAGCCATCGGCCATCAGGCGAGGGCATCGGCTGTCCTTCGTATCCCGGGTCGGTCGTGAGATCCTCGACGGCGTCCGCACGATCCTGGCGCACGAGCGCCACATTGACGCCGTCCTTCGCAGGCCGTGGAACCACCAGGTACCGCGTGTTCCGCAGGAACTCGCCTTCAGACAATTCGACGGTCCCAACCGAACGAGGAGGGGCGGACCTGTCGACCGGCATGATGAGGAGACCCGTCTGATCCCCCGCACGCCCTCCATATGAAAAGGAGCGGCCGTCGGAAGCCCAGGACGGGTTTTCGTCGTAACCGGGATCCGTTGTCATCTGCGTGATCACACCGGACGCGAAATCGAGCAGCCAGACATCGGCAGTCCCGTTGGCCGCACGCGTGAACAGGAGCCTGCCGCCGTCGGGCGAGAGTTGCGGCTGCATCACTTTCCCCGGGGCGATGGGCAGCGTCTCGAGCTTGCGCCCATCGCGACTGAACCACGCCATCTCCACGTCGGCCGCTTTCGCGGATGCCCAGACGAGCGTGCCCGTTGCCGAGACGCTCGCAAACGTCCCCCGCTGGCTTTCCTCCACGCGTACGTCCGACGCAATGGTGGTGACGTCGCCGGTGAGCCGCGCCGCGGCGATGTCGAGCGGCTGCGCGAGAAGTTCGCCGTCGCGCACCCACAGAACGTGTCCCGGCCCCCCGTCATGGCCCGCCGCGTAGAGACCGCTCGACAGCGACGTCACCAGGCGCACGGGAGCGGTCTTGCTTTCGAGCGATCCGAGATAGATGCCATTATTCTCCGGACGCGTGCTGCGAACGAAGAACAGGAAGGAGCGGCCATCGGGCAGCGCCACCGGCCAGTAGTGCGCGTTCTCGTTGCGGCTCGCGTCGAGCGTGGTGACCGGTTCGGTCGGCCCGCCGCGCGCGGCGACGCGATGGATCACTCCGCCACCGGTCGGCGTAAAGAGGATCGTTCCGTCACTCGTCCAGGTGCCGCCACGCCCCTGCTCGATGTCGGCGATCGCCTCCGGCAGCCCGCCGGCGATCGAGACCGTCAACAGTTTGCTGCTGCCGAAGAAGGCGAGGGATCGGCTGTCAGGCGACCAGAAGGGATACGACGCTTCCTCCGTTCCGGAGATCGCGCGCGCTTCGCCGGTCATCATCGAGCGTATGTAGAGCCGCCGGCCCGTGCGTCCCTGGCCGATGAACACGACCATCGACCCGTCGGGCGAGATCACCGCGGCACCCGCATTCGACTGGACGAGTAATTCCTCACCCCAGGGTGGACCGATCTCGAGCATCAGCCGATCGCCGGCGCGAGACGCGTTTTCGCCGCGGATCCACGCTGCCGTCATCACGCCTGCGATCGCGAGGCTGGCGATCCCGATGCTCCATGGAAGCGGCCCGCGACGCGGCCGCACACGATTTGCGGCGCTCGTCGCGGTCGTGGGACCCCCCTCGCGCGGTGCGGAGGTGGTCACGTCCACCGCAGCCGATTCGAGCGCGATGCGTGCCTCGCCGATGTCGCGCAGCCGGCGCTTGGGATCGCGTTCGAGGCAGCGCAAGATCATCTCGCGCACTCGATGCGGCACGTTGGGCGGCAGGCCGGAGAGATCGATCGGCCCGGTGAGCACCGAGACCATCGCATCCGAGACGGTGTCGCCGTCGAAGAGGCGTCGTCCCGTCAGCATCTCGAGGAGCACGACGCCGAACGCCCAGATGTCGGTGCGACGATCGACTGGCTTTCCGCGCGCCTGTTCGGGCGCCATGTACGCGGCCGTCCCAAGGATGATGCCCATCGCGGTCAGGGCGGGCGAGGTCATCGTCGGTGACCCGATTGGATTGGAACCGAACAGCGCAGCAGCGGGATCCCCCGCTTTGGCGAGACCGAAATCGAGCATCTTGACGGTGCCATCGGCTTTGATTTTGATGTTCGCCGGCTTCACGTCGCGATGGACGATGCCGTGCTCGTGCGCGGCCTCGAGCGCTTCAGCCACCTGCTTCGCAAGCGGGAGCGCGTCGTCGACCGGAATCGGACCGCGGGAAATGCGCTCCGCGAGATCTTCTCCGTCGACCCACTCCATGACGAGCGCGTGGACGTGCCCGGTCCCGAGCGGCGCGTCGACGAGTCCGTAGATGTGCGCGACGTTGGGATGGCTGAGTGCGGCGAGCGTCTGCGCCTCACGGGAGAAGCGCGCGAGGCGATCGGGATCGAGCGCGAAGAGCTCGGGGAGGATCTTGATCGCAACGTTACGGTGCAGCGCGCTGTCGTGCGAACGATAGACCTCCCCCATGCCCCCTGCCGTTTTCATTTTCTCGTGGCAATTTACAGAGACTTCCGGCACAGAAATTTTCAAAACGGCAAATTCAAGATGCGACTCCTCAGGGGAGACCCTCAGGAACGCCAGTTCGTCGGCGCGTGATGTCAGCGGTATGCTCTCTGGCGATGCGCAACGTCACGCTCCTCGCCGTCCTCTTCTCACAGCTCCTCGTCGCTCAGTCCAGTGCGCCCCTCGGCTTCGCGGCAAGCTCCGCGGATGTGCAGGCGAAGGCGGAAAAGGTGCTGGCCGACACCGTCACGCCCGCATCCGCGCGGAAGTGGCTGGCCGCCCTCACCGAGGAGCCACACGTGGCGGGAACGCCAGCGGAAAAGAAAGTGGCCGACTACGTGCTCGCGCGCTTCAAGGAGTTCGGCCTCTCCGCCGAGATCGTGCGCTACGAGGTCTTCCTGAATCATCCGACGCATGTGGCGCTGAAGCTCGTCGCGCCGATCGAAGAGGAACTGGAGCTGCGTGAGGATTTCTACGACGCGGACAAGGATTCGACGACGGACGGGATGTTCCCCGCGTTTCACGGCTACGGCGCATCGGGTACGGCCGAAGGACAGGTCGTGTATGTCAACTATGGATCGCCGGGCGACTTCACGCGTCTCGAATCGATGGGCATCTCCGTCGCCGGCAGGATCGCGCTCGTGCGCTACGGCGGCGCGTTCCGTGGCCTGAAGGTCAAGGAGGCGCAGGATCACGGCGCCACTGGCGTTCTCATCTACTCGGATCCGCGTGATGACGGGTACATGTCGGGTGAGGTGTATCCGGATGGTCCGATGCGTCCGCCCTCGGCGATCCAGCGCGGGTCCGTCCTCTTTCTCTCGCACATCCCCGGTGATCCATCAACACCGGGATGGCCATCCACGGCCGGCGCGAAGCGTGTCGCCCACGAGCAGATGACCAACGTGCCGAAGATCCCGTCGCTGCCGATCGCCTACGGCGAAGCGGAGAAGATCCTTCGGAAGCTGGGTGGTCCAGTGGTGCCTGCGGAATGGCAAGGTGGATTGCCGTTCGCGTATCACGTCGGGCCCGGCGGCGCGCGCGTCGCGATGGACGGCCAAATGGACGAAGGGCTCAAACCGATCTACAACGTCATCGCGACGATCCCGGGCAGCGTCGAGCCGGAGAAGAAGGTCATCCTCGGCAACCATCGCGACGCATGGACGCATGGCGCCGTCGATCCGAACTCCGGCACGGCCGCGCAGCTCGAGGTCGCGCGCGGGCTCGCTGCTGCGCTGAAGGCAGGATGGAAACCAAAGCGCACGATCATCCTGGCGAGCTGGGACGCGGAGGAGTACGGACTCGTCGGCTCGACCGAGTGGGCCGAGGACCACGCCACGGATCTTCAGAAGAACGCCGTGGCGTACCTGAACGGCGATGCCGTCGTGACCGGCCCGGACCTCAATATGAGCGGATCGCCCTCGCTCCTCGCGATCGCCATGGAGGCGGCGCACGATGTGCCCGATCCGCGGAACGGCGAGTCGGTTGCCGACGGATTCGAATCGCGCCAGCGGACGACGTGGGCGCAGCAGACACCGGTGAACGTGGACGCGACGAGCGACGCGCAGTTCTTCGCGCGTCTTCCACCGCTCGGCTCAGGATCCGATTACACAGTCTTTCTGGATCATCTCGGGATCGCGTCGTTCGACTTCAGCTTCTCCGGAAGTTACGGTGTCTACCACTCGGTGTACGACAACTTCAGATGGATGGACCACTACGGCGATCCCGGCTTCCTCTACCACGCGACGGCCGCGAAGCTGTGGGGTCTCATGGCGATGCGGCTCGCCAACGCCGACATCCTTCCGCTTCGCTTTTCCACCTACGCGCGTGACCTGCGAGTGGATCTCGACAATCTCCGGCGTGACGTTATCCGCCGCGCGCGCGCGACGTCCGCGCCCGCGTCCGGCGCGTCGGCGTCCAGTGCGAAACCGCCGATCAGGCCGGACTTTGCCGAAATCCTCGCGGCGTTGAACGACCTTCGCGATGCGGGCGAGGCCGCCGATCGCGCAGCCACGGCAGCAATGAAGAGCGGCGATGTCGCGGCGATGCGCCGCATCAATGATGCGCTCGCGTCGGTGGAGTCCGCGTTTCTCGACGCGAAGGGATTGCCGAACCGTCCGTGGTTCCGTCACGTGCTGATCGCGCCCGGACTGACGACCGGATATGCGCCATGGCCGTTCCCTGCACTGCAAGAGGCAGTGGAGGCGAAGGACGCGGACATGTTCGCGCGCGAGGCCCAGCGCGTCGTTGCCGCAATCCGCAGCGGCGCGGCGCGGATGCGCGCGGTTCAATAATCGACGTCCTCGTGCTCGAGCTCGTCCTTCTTCGGCATCTATCCGCGTCTCCTTCAGCGGACAGCTGAAGGGCAAAAACGCCGTAATTCACCGGAATTAATGCGGGTCCGCTCCTTGCTCCGCTGTAAGGCAGGAGCAAAGCATGAAGCGTGCAGCTTTCGCGGTTCTACTTCTGAGCGTCATCGCCAGCCCTGCGTTCGCGCAGGGCCGTGGCAGGAACAAGCAAGGCATTCCTCCGGGGCATCTGCCTCCGGCAGGCTCGTGCCGCGTGTGGTACGACGGTGTGCCGCCGGGGCACCAGCCCGCGCCGAGCAGTTGCTCCGAAGCCGAGCGCATGGCATCGCGCGACGGTCGGGCGCGCGTGATCTACGGCGGCGCATCGAACGGGAACACACCCATCTATCGTGATGATCGGTCCTATCCTGGCGACATCTGGCGCGGCGGTGAGCAGCGCTATCCGACCGGCGACGATCAGGGTTATCCCAACACTGATGGCCGACGTCCGAATCCAACCGGCGAGAGCCGCGGCCGTGCGGTTCCGCGCGATCAGTATCCGAACACCTCTCCGTATCCCGACGCTCGCTATCCGCAGCAGAGTGGTGACTACCGCTATGCCTCGGACGCGTTCCGTCGGGGATTTGACGATGGCGTGGTGAAGGGACGGGAGGACGTACGCGACGGCGACAGCTTCGATCCCGCGCGTCACGGCTGGTATAAATCCGCGGATCGCGGCTACAACAGCCGCTACGGCTCGCGCGACGAGTATCGCTCCGAGTACCGGCGCGGGTTCCTGGCGGGTTACGAGACGGTCCACGACGGCCGGCAGCGCAGCCGCTCGACGTGGTGGCCGTTCTAGTAGAGGCCGGCTCCAGCCGACCCTTGGTGGCCGTTCTAACGCTTCGGCGGCGCGTCGTCGTTCACGTAATTATTCGGCGCCAGCACCACACCGTCACGCCCCCTCAGGCGGATGCTGAGTCGATGAGAGCCGGGCTTCAGCGGCGGTCCCTCCACGAACAGCACGTATTGTCCTTCCACCGCCGCGAGCACGCGTCCGAGCGCGAGCCGGGAGAACACGTGTGTCCGCTCATAGAGCCCGCCGGTGTCTTCGGCCACGGTCATCAGGCCAGCTTCGAGCGAGTGGTAGTCCGCGTTCGTGACATCGAGGCAGAACACGGACGCACGCGCGCGCTGCAGCGCCTCGCGCGCTTCGTCGTAGTCAGTGTCGAGGAGGACGCCGGTGCGGTTCAGCAAACCGAAACCGTGACCGACGAGGACGACCGACTTGGGGCCAGGCATCGGCTCGAGCGCTTCACCGATCCGGAGGAGCGCCTCCTCGATCGAATCCGACGGTGATGCACGCTCGCGATCCATGGCCGCGCGCATCGACGGCTGCTGCGATTCGCCGCGATCCGCTGCGGCGCCGAACAGCACGTCGTGCTCGAACGCCTTCAGAACGAGATCCCTGTCCTGCGTGAAGTCCAGGAGCAGGTCGAGGCTTGAATCGAACCGGAGCACCGCCACCCGGTCGTGGCGGCCGAATGTCGCGACACGGTCTCTGAGCTCGCGCAACATGGCCATCAGTCCCGGGATGCGGCTCCGTTCCAGGCTCTTCTGAAACAGGAACACGACGAGACGCCCGTCCCCTGCATGCTGACGCGGCGTCTTCGTTGGTAAGGGATTCGCGACCGCGTCACCGGTGATGTGCTCGACAGACTCGACGCGGGCGATCCTGCCGTCGATCTTGACTTCGAAGTTTGCCGGCTCGAGCCCGAGCAGCGGACGTCCACGCGGATCGATCGCGCGCACGTCGAGCAGAATGCGCGCGACATCTACTCTTTCAGTGAAACGCGGCGGATCCTGAGTTGCGGCAGGGATCGTGGCCGCACCGAGAAACAGCAGCGCAGCCGTGAACCGGTGGAGAGATGAGCCTGTTCGTCGCACTGGCTCACGCCAGTCCGCGCCGCCGAGGGGAGTCCGAACGGGACTGCTCCTCGTCGGACGCATCCAGCGCGCTGACAACGCTGGAGAACCCGTGGCGCATGGATGGGGATTGAAACTGGCGAAGCTGCTCGGATGGCAGATGCACGATCTCGCGCCCGCCCTTCCCCGCTCGAGCGAGCAAGATCCGATAGACCTCCTCGTCTGGGATGTTGGAAGAGCGCAGCTCGTCGAACAGACGCTCCTCGCAGAACCGTTCTTCGTCCTTGTAATCCATCGCGTTCATCAGCAGCGCGGCAGACGCGAACCGATCGCGGTAGGTGATAAGTCCAAACGGATGTGGGAACAGCGGCAGTCCGTAGTTGTCGCTGCGTTCGCACAGCAGCGCAAGATCTCTCGAGAGTGGGATCGCCACCCACGACCACATGGTGCTCGTGGGATACCAGTGATCGAGCGTCATCGTGATGGAAAACCACTCGTCAGCCGCCGCGACCATCCCTGACGGGACAATCGGCCGCGATCCATTGGCTAAGGCGCGCCAGACGCCGCTGGACGCGCTGCCGTGCGTCCCGTCCTCCAGTTCGAAATCGTGTTCCTCGACGAACTGCGCAAGCTCGTCGTGATCGGGACGTATGAGGTTGATGACCAGTTCGGTTTCTTCAGGCGACCAGGCCGCGGGCGCCGGAAAACCGAACAGCAGATCCCAGGAGTCGTTGACCCAGGTCTCAACGCTGCCGCTCTTCACATGGCGAAGAGCGTCGAACCATTTTTGAATGTTCCCGGGCAGGGCGTTCACCGCCATCTTCCTTCTGTTGATCGTATCCCCGCCGGCTGCGAGTGAGGGCGGACGTCCGATCGCGGAAGCGCAGATCGTGTGCCAGCGGGTTCGCCCCTGATTCTACGCAGTTGGGACGAACCGTGCTCGTCGGCGAGGACGCGGGTGTCTCCCCGCGCTGACAATCAACAGGGCAGACGCGCACGTCAGCGCGGCGGCCGTGCCCAGTTGAGGATCACGTACATGGGACCTGCGCCGGGCTCGCGAATCATCCGGTTGACCAGGAACCGGTTGCCGTCGGGCGTGACGTCGTATCCTGGCGCGCCGCCATAAAAGAAGATGACGTTGTTCGTCTTCAAGGACGGTTCGGTGAACAGAGGTACTGGACGGCCGGGCGTGAGCTCCCCGTTCTCGATGCTGAGCGGCACCGACATGACGACGCCTTTCAATGAGACGTAGAACAGCTCTCGCCCATCAGCGCGCCAGCGCGGCTGTCCGCCGCCGTCCGACGACACCTGCGTGCGCGCTCCTCCGCCGCTGCGCGGTTGCACGTAGACCTCGAGGTCTCCCGATTCATCCGAGGCGTACGCCACCCAGCGCCCGTCGTACGAGAACTTCCCCTGTGCCTGCGAGCCGCGCGCCCCTCCGGTGTCGAGCGGCTGCGGCTTCGACGAGGAACCTGGCGTCAGTGTGTAGAGGTCGAGGTCATCGGCGCCGGTTCCGGTCGCGTACGAGTGCAGCAGCAGCGTGCCATCCGCGGCCCAGTCGATCGGATGGAAGTTCTGGGGGCCGCTCGCAACGATGCGTTTCCCTCCGCTTCCGGCCGCGCTCTGGATCCATACGTCGGCAAGTCCGCTTGCGCGGTGCGTTGCGTAGGCGATCTGCGTTCCGTCGAGCGACCACGTCGGGTTCTCGTCGGTCGCGGATGAATCGAGCGTGAACCGGCTGAACACCCGTCGCGACAGGTCCAGGATCCATACGTTGCTCGGAAACCGCTCATCGTCGAGGCTCGAACTGGTAACACGACCCACGGCGGCCCGCCGTCCGCCGGGGGCGATAGAGACGCTGATGTCGGATGCCGGCGGGAAGGTCTCTTGGACCCGGCCGGTACGATCGACCCAGCGCAGCTCGCTCGCCACGTCGTGCTCACGAGGGCGGTAGGCGATGACGCCGCTCGACGAGACGACGTAGGTCGCCTGGCCCGGGATCGCCTCGAGCGCAAGTGCAGTTGCGACGGGCGTGGCCGTGCCGATCATCCGACCGTCGTCGATCGAGAAGCGCGCGGCGACGAGCGCTCGATCGACGATGTAGACGAGAAGGTCGGGCGCCACGAATCCGGCGCGGAAGCCGGTCTTCACGAGGGGATGGCGTTCGCCGGAGTTCAGGTCGCCGAGGTAGACGCCGCGTTCCGCGGGATCGACGGTCCAACTGAGATAGAGGAAATGCCGGCCATCCGGCAGCGCGACCGGGTAACGCTGCGCCTGCTCGTTTGCGATGCGTTCCTTCGCCGTGAGCTCTGT
The DNA here is from genome assembly GCA_035537955.1 of Vicinamibacterales bacterium. GTDB lineage: Bacteria > Acidobacteriota > Vicinamibacteria > Vicinamibacterales > 2-12-FULL-66-21 > JACDCA01. The sequence continues at coordinate 12,754 of DATLLF010000102.1, forward strand.
CGCCGTCCCGCCGGCTACCGGCACGGCGTAGAGCGCTTTAGCGCGGACGCCCTCCGTTCCGGGAGCCGCTTCATAGATGATGCGTCCGTCCGGTGTCCACGCGGCGTTCGCGTTCGGGCTTGGCGTCACCGTCGAAGGAATCGCCGCCGACGTTCCGCCGTCGGCAGAAATGCGTGTCAACCCTGCGTCGGTGAGATAGCCGATCTGGCCGCCATCCGGTGACCAGAACGGGCGACGTGCGGTGGTCGTCGCGGCAATCTCGCGCGGAGTCACCGAGGCGAGATCGCGCACCCACAGTGATCTGTCCCCCGCCGCGTTCACCGCGACGAAAGCGAGCCGCGCACCGTCGGGCGACAACGCAAAGTCTGGATCGAAGTCAGCGACGTCACCGGCGATCTGCAGTCCCTCTGGAGGCGGGAGCGCGAGGCGCACTTCCGTTTGCCGGGGAACATCACGGCGCGACCAGAGCAGCATCGCCGCGGCTGCGAGGATTCCAGCGAGCAGCACCGGGCCCGCTATGCGCCACACGCGGTTGTTGGAACGCGCGGGTGCCGCTGCCGCCGGCATGACGACGGTCGCGCTGTTCTGGCGAACGCTCCGCAGCGCATACGCGAGATCGCCGGCCGACTGCCAGCGGTCGTCGGGATCCGTTGCCAGGCAGCGCTCGACGATCTGCGTGAGCGCCGCTGGCGTTGCCGGGCTGAGCGTCGCGATCGCCGCACGACGGCCGGTCATGATGGCGGTGATCAGGCTCGCCGACGAATCGCCGTCGAAAGCGTGGCGGCCGGTGAGCATTTCGTAGAGCACCGCGCCCAGCGCGAAGATGTCGGTGCGGCCATCGACCGCGCGTCCTTCGAGCTGCTCCGGCGCCATGTAGTGCAGCGTGCCGACGATCGACCGCTCGCTGGTCAGGGGTGCCGCCACCGTTTGCGCGGAAGGTCCACCGGCGATCGGCTCCTGATATTTTGCGAGACCGAAATCGAGCAGTCGCACGCCCTCGCGCGTGAGGATGATGTTGCCCGGCTTGAGGTCGCGGTGGACGATGCCGCGCCGGTGTGCCGCCGCCAGCGCGTCGGCGATTTGCGCGCCGAAGAGGCACACGTCGTCGGCCGGGAGCGGACCACGCGCGATCCGCGCGGCCAGCGTCTCTCCCGCCAGGTACTGCATGACAATGAAGTCGACGCCGTGCTCGGAGCCGATGTCGTAGAGAGCGCAGATGTGCGGATGGTCGAGCGCCGAGACCGCGCGCGCCTCGCGTTCGAGCCGCTGGCGCAGGGTGGAGTCGGCGGAGAATTCGGCCGGCAGCACTTTGATCGCCACCGTCCGATCGAGCCGCGTATCGCGAGCCTTGTAGACCTCGCCCATACCTCCGGCGCCGAGAAGATCTTCGATCAGATAGGGTCCGAGCCGGGTGCCAGCCGCGAGAGACATCAGGTGCGCGTCAGTATACGTGCGACGCCAGGCTTATCGCGTTTGGGCGGCGGCGAGCTGCTGCGCAAGGCGGCGGGCGGCTTCGACGAGCTGCGGCTCGACGGCGCGTCCGTAGGAGAGGCGCAGGAAGCCTTCCCCCGACAGACCGAACGCGGATCCGGGGATCGTGACGACGTGCGCGTCTTCGAGGAGCGTGCGCGCCAGCGCTTCCGAGTTCTCGCAGCCGTCCACGCGCGCAAAGCCGAAGACGCCGCTGCGCGACGGCGTCCACCGGATGCCGGGGACTGCTGCAAGGGCATCCGTCAGGACCTGCCGGCGGCGGCGCAGCTCGGGGTGGAACGAACGTGGGTAATCCCAGCTCTCGCGGACCGCTGCTTCCGCCGCCATCTGCGAGATGACCGGCGCGCAGATCATGATCGCGTCCTGAACTTTGACGATCTCGCGGCAGATCGCCGCGTCGGCCAGCACGTAGCCGACGCGCCATCCCATCATCCCGAAGGCTTTCGAGAACGAGCCCACAACGACGACGTGGTCTCGCCACGACGGCTCGGACGCCGCGCTCCAATGGCCGCCCTCGAGCACGAGTGACATGTAGGTCTCATCGCTGATGACAGCGATTCCGCGTGATGCGAGTTCGCGCACGATGAGGCCGCCTTCCGCCGCGCTCACCGGGGCGCCCGTCGGATTGCTCGGGTTGCAGAGAACGACGGCGCGAGTTCTTGCGCTCACGTACGGAGCGAGATCCGTCCAGCGGACTTCGAACGTCGTACGGTCCGCGAGCGGAGCCTCGACCGGCTGCGCACCCAGCGCGATCACCGTCATGTGGTGGTTCGTGAAGTACGGTGCCGGCATCAGGACCTCGTCGCCCGCGCTGACGAGGGTCGCCACCGTCAGCGCGAACGCGTGGTTCGCGCCCGCGCTGATGAGGATGTCGTCGGCCGTGACGCGCTGCGCTGTTTCGCCGGCCAGCCGCATCGCCAGCGCACTGCGAAGCGCGGGCAGCCCCGGATCCGTCACATAGAGGTGGACCGCCGGATCCTCGATCGCTGCATGCGCGGCGCGGATCGCCGCGGCGGGCGGCGGGAAGAACGGCAGCGCCTGGCCGAGCGAAATGACGTCATGCCCCTGCGCGCGCAGCTCCGCCGCACGCGCGTTGAGCGGATCGAACGGCGGCAGGTGCATGGCGCGGATGCGGCTGGCAACGAGGTCGGCTGACACGCGTCTATCGTATGCACTTTCGTCGGCCGCGTGTATCTGCTCGGGATGGGCCGAACGGCCATTCGCGAGCGGCTTTGAAACCGACTGCACTCAGAACGCCACGATCGTGACGCCCGGATTGGCGTGATCGAGGCCGAACGCGCGGACCGACGGCATTCGTTTCAGCCGCCCGTGAACGGCAGCCCGCAACTTTCCTCCGCTCCGTCCGTGGATGACGCGGACTTCCGGCAGTCCGGCCAGGACCGCATCGCTGAGGAACGTCTCGAGTGCGCTCACTGCTTCGTCCGCTGTCATCCCGTGCAGGTCTAGGGAATCGGGCACGTGCGACCGGGACGGGAAAGCGATCTGCGCGTCTGACGGTCCGCTGGGTGAACTGCGCTTGCGCTGCTCGACGGGCGAGAGCTCCCGCTCGTGCACGAGCAGCGAGCGTCCCTTTATCTCGATGAGGCAGCGTCCGCCGCTGCGCACCTCGCGCACGATGCCTTTGCCCAGCGCGTGGACGTGGACGTGATCGCCGACGTTGAACCGCATGGTGACATCCGCGACCGTTTCACGCGATGCCTGTCAGTCGCAACCAGATTTCGCGGGCGGCAGGAGGAAGCGGCTCGATCCGACTCGAAACCGCTTCATCGAGAAGGGATCCACCCATGGCGCGCCGGTGTTCGATGTCCCACAGGTCCTGGACCTCTCCCGCGTAAACCGTCGCCACGCAGACCCGAATTTGATCGGCCCCTGCCGACGTTCGGCTTGCGGCTCACGAGTCCCAGCTCTGAGCTTCCGCGAATCAGCGTCACTTCTGCTGCGTCGACCGTCCTTCTTCGATCACGATCATCTGACCGTCGGCCGGCCCCACTTCCAGCTTGAAAACGGAGACCGTGGGGGATTCCTCCGTCACCGTCGCGCGAACCTTCATTGTCTGCCCCTCCGCCTGCATGGTGTCCTCGAAGGTCCACACGTTCCCGCTGATGTGTTGGTTGTGGCGTCCCTTTTACACGTGTCGACCCACAGAACGCAAGAGCCGACGTGCCCGGCGCGGTCGCATCGTGACGCCCGCGCGGAGGGCGCACAGCGTGCTCCAGACCTCGTGATCGAAATCGCCTCGCCGAGCACTCGCAGCCAGGACGAAACGATCAAGCGGCAGCATTACGAGCGCCCAGCGTCGTCGAATACCGGGTCGTCGATCCGGAGATCGATGTGATCAGAATCTACCGACGCTGCGCACACCGGTTCGATCGGCCCGTCGAGCTCTCGGCCGAAGCCAACGACATCCGGATCACATCGCTGCTGCGTGGACTCCAAATCCCTCTCGCACACGTCTTCGAGGTTTGAACAGCGCAAACCTCAGTGGACCGTGAAGCCGAGGCCGATCTGACCGACGTTTCCGTCCACGTTGGAATTGCTCATCGCGAACCCGTTCCAGAACGGCGTCAGGCTGACGTTCCTGCCAACACGGATGTCCCACCCGAGTCCGAGCATCAGTCCGACGCCGAACTCCGACTCACCCGCAAAACTCATTGAGCCGAGGCCAATGCCGCCATTGATGAAGAATCCGGAGGTGCGGGCAGGATAGAAACGAATGCGAGCGTCGAGAGTACCGACCGAGAAGGTTTCTCCTGCGACGCTCTTCGCGTAACCGGTGGTGCCGACTCCGAGCAGCACGCGGTCAGAGACCCCTCCGCCGAGCGAGATGCCTCCGCTGAGTCCGTCCTCTCGCCCCAGACACTCCTCACATCCAAACGTACCGTAGCCGAGACCCGCGCTGAACCAGAATCCTTCGCGGACCTGAGGATGCAGTCCCGTCGTCGCGGACAACGGCGGCTGGACCGCCACGGGTTGTTGCTCCGTACGCGCCGGTTGAGCGGGTGTGTCCCTCACGGACAGGTCGAGTGGCTGCAACTCCGGCCTTACGATTTGCACCAGCTTCTTCTGCACCCAGCCGACGCGGCGCCCGAACTGCGGATCGTTGAACTCGACCTCCAGCCACTCCCCTTCTTCCTGCAGGACCTTGAGCGCGGTGCCCACCTTCGCGACGCGAAGCGGCACCTGAGCGCCCGGCTGGATGTAGATGGGCGCGTTGGTCGTGACGGTGGCTTTGCCGATCTCTTGCGCCGCCGCTGGCACAGCGCACAGCACGGCGGTTACGAATACGAGTGCTCTCAATGTTCCTCCTCCATGGGGATCGCGGTTGCTGCGAGCGACTGTAAGGAGGAGGGGTGGACAGGGCAGGTCACACTTGAGACCTGCAATGCTGAAGTTCGCCGGCTTGACTCCCGGAGTCTGGCAGCGTTTTGTCAGAAACAGGTACGGGTATAGGCTTCGCCTGCAGCCCGCAACGAAATCGCAACGAGGCACTGGGCCAGTCGGCCCAGCCCCGCCGATCGATCCGTCGACTGCTCTCGTCGCCGGTAGTCACTCGGCGTTTTTTCGACATGGAGTGTGTGATGCGATCATTCGGCGCGTTAGTTGTCGTTCTGAGCGCGATCGTCGGCGCGGTCGCAGCCTCGCCGCAAAGTCAACCGCCGGCAACGACCGGTACGGACGTCTATCACGTCCATTTCACCAAAGCGGCGCCCGGCCAGGCCACGGCACTTGGCGACGCACTGATGGTGCCCGACAAGACCGCACCGATGCCGGACCACTTCGTGGTGCTCCGCCACCAGGAGGGTGACGACTGGGATTACGCCGTGATCGAGCACCTCGGTGCAAAGCCGGTGGTGTCAGCCGCCCCGATTCCGGCGAACCCCGCCTGGGATCTGAGTGCCTGGCACATGGATACCTTTACAAACGGCCCGTCGTGGACTGATTTCACCGCCCAAATGGGGATCGGCGGCAGCGGGAACGCCGCCAACATGATCTACATCGTCGGCGTGCAGCGGACGGTGCCCGGGCACCGCGACCAGCTCGAGAAGGCGCTGAGGGCGCCGGGGGCAGCGGACGCCAAGATTCAGACGGGCAACGTCGTTCTTCAACATCTCGAAGGCAGCGACTGGACGTTCCTGACCCTCACCCGTTACAACTCGTGGCAGGACCTCGCCACGGAACGCGCGGCCGCAGCCTCGCAGCCGGCGACGGTTGCGGGAGGATGGGCCGAGGTCCGGCAGCACTCCGCATTTCACCGCGACACCATTGCCGACCGGATCTATCCGCGCAAGTGATCCCCTTTCAATGACCACTCAGGAGGGGCGATCCGGGCTTGGACCTTGAATTCTGCATCCCGCTCGCTCCTCTTCACTTCACTTTCCGGATCCGCACCTAAGCGTCATCGAGCTCGTCGGTGGACGGCCTTGGCCGAACGCCAGCTCAGGAGGAACAGGAGGCCGACGGCGAGCAGCGGGCCCGAAATCACCAGCATCCAGTCGGGACGGCTTGGAACAGACACCGCGTAAGCCGCCGCGAGCAGCATGAACACCATCCCACCGATCCATGGACGCTTCCAGGAGCCAATCACCACCGCCAGCAGTACGAGCGCCGGCACGAGGTGCACCGCGAAATCGCCCAGCGCCCGCAACGCGGACGTGTCCGGGCCGAAGGCATCGAACGCGAAGAGCCCGATGAAACAGGCCACCGCGATCCCGAGAATCCGCGGGGCCCACAACAACAACGACGAGGATCCGGTCATAAGACTCCTCCACGTGTTACGTGCGACGTGCGGCGTGCGACGTGCGACGTGCGACGTGCGACGTGCGACGTGCTAGTGGCGATTGTCGCGCAGGCCCTGCTCAGAAGTAATGAGGAGAACCTGAATAAGTCTGAGCGGAGTTCGATCGATTGCGCGATCGAGGATCGAGGAGTCGTAGAAAGGCGGGCGGCAGGTTATGGACAGACTGGCGCGCGCTGCGGCGGATCCAACTCCAGCAGCAGGAACGCGGTCACCTGAAGCGGATTGAAGTTGTCGTCGCTGACCGCCAGCAGGCTGCGATGCTCGCCATTCGCAGGCCCCACCCACGCGAGCCCCTCGAAGTTCTCCAGGTTCAAGAGCCGCAGCGAGAGCCCCGACAGACGGCTGAAGTCCTGGACCAGCGTCTTCCGCACCGGCTTGACGTCGTCGCGCCCCGCGAGCGAATCGAACGACGAGACATCGGTCGCACCGTCGAGCCAGATCCGGAACAGACGGATGCGGTTGATTCCGATCCTGGAACCCGCGGCCTGAATGAATCCTCGCTCGAGCGCGAACAGCTCGGTCCCGTTCACCGCGAGCAGCTCCGAGACGCCGTTCACCGAAAATCCCGCCCCGGACGATGGGCGATCGAGCGGCGAGAGTTCGTAAACAAACTCCCGGACAGGACGATAGCCGTCGCGTTCGTTCGCGTATTCGAGGATGCGCACGCGCTGGGCTTTAGCGTACGCATCCGCCGGACCGTCCTGCACCAGCGGAATCTCGTTTGCTGTGAACAGCCGGTCGAAGTCGGGCGTGACCGTCAGGCTTTCGAACCCGCCATTGTTCCGCGCACCCTTCGTCTGCGGCCCGCCTTCGTTCGGCACGAACTGTGGCGGCACGCGGAGCTGCCGGATGAATCGGCCATCCTGCGCGTACTCGAGGATCGCGGGCGGCAGCCTTGGCTGAACGTCGGCTGCACCTTCAGCGCTGATGAGCACCGTGCCGGTGCGCGTGAGCGCAATGCCCTCGGGATCGAGTGACGCCGGCGCGCCACTCGCACGCTGGAGCGGGATGTATTGCACGGGCGTGACCTGCAGTCGCTGCGCCGTTCTGCTCACGCGCAGACGATAAAACCGGCTGTCCACATCGTCGTCGCTGATCGCGAGCAGCTCGCAGCCGCCGGGAAGCGTCGCAAGACCGGAGATCGCGCCGAATCGCGAGGGGGCGATCGCCGCGAATCGGGCGCCAGGAGCAATCAGGAATTCTCCCGACAGCGTGAGGCCTGACACCTCATTGGCTTGTGTGGCGACGACGCGCGGATATGCGCTGACGGCGAGCAGGGGCAGAACGAGCAGCGGGAGTCCGTACAAGAGCTTCATCGCGTCCATTGTGACGCGAGTCATTGGACCACGGAGGGCCGGCTTAAGCCGGCCATGCGAACGCCAGCCGACGAGGGCTGGCTGGAGCCGGCCCCTACCCGGCGAAAGTCGGGCGTATGACCGGGTCTGTCACGGACGCCAGATACGCTGCGAGTGGGAGAGGAGAACGGTCATGGCGCGCAACTCTGAAGTCGTCAGGCAATGGGAGATCCTGCGTGGGATCGACAGCACGCGGCATGGGATCTCGATCACGAGACTTGCGGCCGTTCACGGCGTGCACGCGCGGACGATCCGGCGCGACGTCGATGCGTTATCCCGCGCGGGCTTTCCGCTGTTCGACCAGAAAGTCAACGGCACGAGCATGTGGATGCTGCGCGCGCGCCCGTTTCGGCAGCTCGAAGAGCTGGGCCTCAGCCTGACAGAGACGTGTGCGCTCTATTTCAGCCGCTCGATGCTGAACACGCTGGCCGGGTCGCCGCTGCTCGACGAAACGGAGCGCGCGTTCCTGAAGATCGAGAAAGCTCTTCCGCCGGGGTGCCGGACGTTCCTCGACCAGCTCCCGCGCGTGCTTCAATCGAAGCCGCACGGCCGCAAGAAGCAGGACGCGCGCAAGTTCCGCGAAATTCTCGCGCGCGTGCTCGACGCCACCCTTCGCCGTCGGCGCGGCACCATGAGATACGCGTCCGCCTCATCACGGCGGACGAAAGAGTACGTCATCGAAGCACAGCGGATCGCCTACGCCGAGGGCGGCATCTATCTGGTCGCGTGGGTTCCCGAGTACGGTGAGATGCGCACGTTCGCGGCGGAACGCATCCTGACCTTTGCCGTGCTCGATGAGACATTCGATCCGCAGCCCCTTCCGGCGGAGCCGTTCCAGAACTCTCTCGGCGTGAACAGTGGCGCACCGCAGAAGATCGTCATCGAATTCGAGCCGGACGCGGCGCGGTACATTCGCGAACGCGAGTGGCATCCCTCACAACGGCTCGAGGATCGTCCGGATAGTGGCACCGTGCTGACGATGCACGTGTGCAACGATCGTCCGCTTCGAGCGTGGGTGCTCGGCTTCGGTGCGTCCGCCTGCGTTGTGGAGCCGGCCTCGCTCGCCGAGGAGATCTTCGAGACGGCAAACGCGACGCGGGCGCGCTACTTCAAGTCTGTGAGTAAGACGCGAATCGAATTGCTGTCGATCCGCGCGAGTTGATCACGTCGTCCGGTATCGATCGACACATTCGTCAGCGCGCGCAGCTGCATTGCGCATCGGTACGCGCGTGCCTCATTACTGGACATCGCGCACCGCGATGGGCTCGCACGCGCAGAGAACCTGAAGATTTTCGCGGCAATTGGTGCGGCATGAATGGCCCGGCGATTGCTGATGCGATACGTGGCGCTCTCCACATGGATCTCCGCACACAAATCATCGACGAGACTTCCGCGCTCGCCGAACGCCTGATCGCCTTCTCCGATACAGAACTGAAACTGACGCAACAGAAAGCGTCAGAGAGCATCGGTCGGCTTCAGCAGGAACTGTCTTCCGTTCGTGAGGCGCTGCAGGCCGAGACCGCACGCGTTCAAGAATTCGCCGCCGGCCTGGACGCGGCATCAGCGCACGCCGCAACACTCGGCGCACAGCTCGAGGCCGAAACGCTGCGCAGCCGTACTCTGACCGCGCAACTCGAGGCCGAGACCAACCGCGCCGCGACACTGAGCTCATCGCTCGAAGCAGAATCGCTCCGCGCAAACGCAGCGGCAGCGCAGCTCGAGACGGAGGAAGAACGGGCCGCCACGCTCGCAGCGGAGCTGCACGCCGGGACGAAGCATGCCGCGGAACTCGCGGCGGAGCTCGGCGAAGAAAAACTCCGCGCCTCGACGCTCGCGTCGGAACTCGAGACGGAAAGGATACGGGCGGCTACGCTGCTCGGGGCGGCGGAAGCTCAGAGCGCAGCACTCGCAACAGAACTGCAGGCTGAGACAACGCGCGCAGCGGCGCTCGCGGCGAAGCTCGAGGCCGAAACGCTGCGCGCTGCGACGCTCGCGTCGGACCTCGACACCGAGAAGACCCACGCTGCAGCACTCGTGTCGGCGCTCGAGAACGAAAGGCTCCGCACTGCGGCGCTCGCGTCAGAATTCGATGCCGAGCGGACGCGCGCGGCCGCGCTCGTCGAAACCCACGCGTCACAGCGGCAAACCACCATCGCTGCCGAGACCACCATCCGAGAGCTGCGCGAACTGGTCGCGCAGCAGGCTGCATCGACAAGAGCCGGTGAGACTCGCGCCCAGGCAGCTGAAGCCGCGCTCGCGCGTATGGAGCAGGAGCTCGGTGAGGCTCGCGCGATCACCGACGCGACGAGCGACGAAATGTCTGCGTTCACCCGACGCGTCGCCCGCATGATCGCCCTGCTGAACGGCGCGGCCACCTCGCTCGTCACGCTGTCGGCAGCGCGGACGAGCGAGGACCTCTTCGCCGCGCTGGTGCGCGAGATGGCAACGGAGTTCGAGCGCGTGGCAATTTTCCGCGTCAAGGGGAAGCACCTCGAGGGAGAACGTGCGGCAGGCCTGGATGAGTCCATCGACGTACAGAAGATCGTCATCCCGATGAGCCTCAGCTCGGTGATGACGAAGGCGGCGAGGAGCGGCACGATCGAACGCGCGGCAGAGAAAGAGATCGGAGAAGCGCACCCTCCGTTCGGCAGCTCGCCGGCGGCAGCCCTCGCAGCGCCGCTCGTGTTCGAAGGGGAGGTGCTCGCGGTCGTGTACGTCGAATCGGACGCGAAATTCACGGATGCGCACGCGCCGCTCGCCGCCGTCCTCGTGCGGTATGCGAACGCCGTTCTCGGCGGTCTCGCGCAGGAACTGCGGACGTCGCGCCACCTGCGCGACTACGCGCGGACGCTGCTGCAGGAAGCCGAAACGATGTTCGATGCGGACGTCGAGTCGGGCGTTCCTGGAGACGAACGCGTGGCGCGCCTTCGTGACTCGGTGCGCTTCGCGCGCGACCTCTATACCCAGCGTGCCACGCTGGAGTCTCCGCTCTCGATGGATCTGCTCGACGATGAGATCGGACGGATGCTGCGGGAACCGTCCACGGCGTTCATTGCCACGCTCGCGACGGCGCTCGACGAAACCGCAGCGACACGAGACGCGGCGACAGCTTGAGGTCCGATCAGGCTGGCCACCGTACCGCGAGCGCGCATCACACCTGGCTGAAGGCAGGTGGCAGGTTTCGCAAGCGCTGACGCTCGCCGTAGGTCAGCGAGCGCCACAACCATTCGAGCGGTCCCATCCGATAGCGCGCGAACCACCACCTGCTGTACAGGATTTGCGCCGCGAAGAAGGTCACGGCGAACAGCAGTCCCGTTGGACGGGTCATCTTCACGCCGGCCCCTTCGAAGAGAAGTTCCAGCGCGCAGATCTGCACGACGTAATTGGTCAGCGACATCCGTCCGGCCTGTGCGAGCCAGGCGCAGAGGCGCGGAAACGTACGACCGTGCGCGATCCAGAGAAGCAGCGCGGCTCCGTACGCCAGTCCCTGGAACATCGGGTTCAGCACCGCGAACACGACGCCGACCCGCGCGGCCCGCAGCCGCAACGGCTCCCCGGGAATCTGCAGCCACGTCGGTGGAATATGATCCCCGGCCTGCCCCAGCGCGACGCCGAGCACGACCACGGCGATGAGAAGCGTGCGATGTTTCTCCGGTTCGCGGAGGACACCTCTCCTGACCGCGAAGAGGCCCAGAACGAACATGAGCACGTCCGCGCCGGGGACGTACCACGTCCAGCGCAGGAAGGCGCCGAGCTCGAATCGCAGACGGTGCGCCATGAGCTGCGGGAAGGTCCCCTGCTCACGGATGCGCTCTTGTTCCTGGTTGTATGTTCGAAAGATCATCCGGTCGCGCATCGCCCGCTCGTTGGATGCTTCCAGGCCGACCGTGCGCTTCTCTACCTGCCAGCGGACGGCCGACACTGCGGGACCGCAGAGTGCGATGACGACGGCCGCGATGAGGAGCGCGCGCGGCGACCACGTCCGCATCGCCAGCAGGACGAGCCCCCAGAAGGAATATCCGAGCAGCACCCGATAGCCCGTGAAGGCCGCGATCAGCGTCGCAAAGATCGCCAGCACGAGGAGTCGCCGCAGGTACAGCCGCACGAAGCCCGTCTTGTCACCCCACCGCTCGATCTGCAGCGCGAACCCGACGCCAAAGAGAAACGCGAAGAGCGCCCAGAAGCGTTCGGTGAAGACGGCGTCGATGAGGGTCTGGACGCGATCGGTCCAAACCGGAGGTCCCTCCGCGTAGTACTGAACGTGCACCACGAGCATGCCGATCAGCGCGAGTCCGCGCAGCGCGTCTACTCCGGCGAGTCTCGCCCCAGCGGGCGCGGCGCTCATTTGGGGGCGGATTATATCGGCTTCCGGCTTCCGGCTTCCGGCTTCCGGCTTCCGGCTTCCGCAGTAAGCTACTCCGACTCGCATCTCCACGAGGATCTATGACGCTCAGTCTTCGACGGCGCGACGTGTTGTTTTTGATACCCGGCGCTCTGCTGATGCCTCGATTCTCGACGAAGCTGTGGGCCGTCGAAGGCGACTGGCCGGCGTTCCGCGGCGCGAACGGGTCCGGCGTGCAGGACGGCTTCACGCTGCCCACGCGATGGAACGCGGATCCGGCCGCGGGCCCGCTCTCCGGCATTCGCTGGAAGACGCGCGTTCCAGGCCTGGGACATTCCAGCCCGATAGTCTGGGGGGATCGCGTGTTCGTTGCAACGGCGATCCGCGAATCCGGCGAGGCACCGCTGCGGCTCGGCCTCTTCGGTGATTCCGACGGCGCCGACGACAACATCAGCCAGCGCTGGATGATCCTCTGCCTCGACGCGAAGACCGGCCGCGTGCTGTGGGAACGCGCCGCGAACGAGGGACGCCCGCGGGCAGGACGACATGTGAAGGCGACGCACGCGAACACGACGCTCGCAACCGACGGGCGATCGCTCGTCGCCTTCTTTGGTTCCGAGGGAGTCCACGTCTACGGCCTCGACGGCACACACCGCTGGAGCAGGGACCTCGGCACGATCAACGTGAGCAAATACGGGATCGGCTGGGGATTCGCCGCCTCGCCGGCGCTCCATGGCGACCGCATCTTCCTCCAGTGCGACGCGCCCGACGATCCGTTCCTCGTCGCGCTGAGCGTCGCCGATGGACGCGAGCTGTGGCGCACATCCCGCAAAGATGTGTGCGAACGGAGTTGGGCGACCCCGTTCGTCCACGACGATGGAAAGAGAACGCAAGTGGTGGCGAACGGGTGGCCGTACGCTGTCAGCTACGATGCGGCGACCGGTAAGGAGATCTGGCGTCTGCAGTCAGGCGGGGACAATCCCATTCCGACGCCGTTTGCGGCCGGAGGTCTGATCTTCGTCGCAAATGGGCACGGCAACGCACCGGTATTCGCGATTCGTCCGACCGCGAGCGGAGACATCTCGCTGGCCGCAAACACGACCTCGAACGCACACGTCGTGTGGAGCAATGCACGCAACGGCGCGTACATCCAGACACCACTCGCCTATCGCGGCCTTCTCTACAGCGGAACGAATGCCGGCGTGCTGAAGTGCTACGACGCCCAGGCCGGCACACAGCACTATGAGCAGCGGCTCACGACTGAGCCCGCCGCGTTCTCGGCCTCTCCGGTTGCGGGCGACGGAAAGGTGTACTGCACGGGCGAAGAGGGCCAGGTCATCGTCGTTCGTGAAGGCCAGACCTGCGAAGTCCTCGCGCGCAACCAGATGGGCGAATCCTGCATGGCGACGCCGGCGATCTCACGGGGCACGCTCTATCTGAGGACGCGTTCGCATCTCGTCGCCATCGGTTGAGCGCCGCAGTCGACGGCGCCTCGGATCACTGACCTCGCAGCGCGTCGCGCGTGCGTTCCATGGTGAAGGCGAGCGACTCGCGCGGGATGCTGTTGACGAACGGACCGACGACCCACCCGAATCCAAATGGAATGTCGCGCGTCAGCGTGATCGATTCGCACTGAATGTAAGTGCCGCCGTCGCGCTGCAGGAATCGCCAGTAGGTGTTGAGCCGCCACAAGTAGCCGCCGTCGCGGCCAACCGGCTTCGCTTTTTCGCTGGGCGTGCCGGGGTCCTCGACCTCGGCGATCCTCGTGCTGTGGATCCTGCTGTGGACCCGATCGGTGCCGCCGCGAAAGAACTCCGCCTCGTGTTCGCTGTTGACGGTGACCGCAATCCCCTTCTTCTGATAGAAGCGCAGGAACACCCGAAAGCGATCGCCGTCACGCGAGAGGATCTTCGAACGCTGCACGGCTGGTTTGTACACGTCGGCGTGGCGATCGTAATCCTGCAGCAGCTTCACCGCCTGCTCGAGACGAGCGCCGTGGATGAACGCGACGCCGACCCAGTGATGTACGCGGCCATTCGGGATGTCGATCGCCTTGCCGCGGTCCTTCATTTCGAGCGCTTCGACCACGACCTCGCCGTGCCGCACGGCTGACAATGCATTCGTACGCCGGGCGTCACCCAGGGCATCCAGGTAGAGAAACCGCTCGGGCTGCTGGACCTCGCTCTTGATCCGCTCCTCGGCCACGCGCACATATCCGTCGAAGGCGGCGACGGTCTCCCGCTTGAGCTCGGAATCCATGCTCACCGCGACCGTTCCCGAATTCACGGTAAAGAGGGTGGCGAGGATCAGCGGGCGAAACGGCGACACCATGAAACACCTCTCTTCGGGAATGCGCAGATGATGCCGGGATCGGCTCAGCGAGTCCAGCCGGGGCAAAGCCGGCTCCCGGCTTCCGGCTTCGGCTTCGCGGCTTCCGGCTGTCTGGCTCCCGCCGACTTCGGCACGACGCTGACAATTACGAGATTGAACTCACTGGCACGGTTTCGAAATCGCGCGCGGTGGCAGGGGGATGGAGATCAACGCGAGGACGCCGCGTTCTGTCGCACGCGTGCAGTTTCGTACTCGCCGTCACAGGCCGAGCACACATCGTCATCACGCGAGTAGACCAGCCGGAAGCCCGCAGCCGCGAAGCCCGAAGCCTGACACGTCCGGGAGCCGTCCGTGACGGAACACCACTTGAATAATCAGGCGCGCGGCTTCTCGCCCGCTGCACACATATGCACATCCGTCTCTCGTTGTCGACGCTCTGCGCGCTCGCGGCGGCCGTCGTGTGGTCGGCCGACCCGGCTCTGCACGAGTCGATGAGAGGACGCATCGAGGGCACTGTCACGCTCGTCAGTACTGGCGGCGCGTCGGTGCAGTCGGGTGCGTATCCGTCGCGCCGCGTTACTCGTCCTGCTCCCACACCGATCGACGTTCATTGACGTGGCGCTCACTGGTCCACCACGCTTCGTCACACGTACCCTGATTGTCACGCTCGCGATGATCGCGTTCGTCTTGACGGCGGTGTTCGTCGTCGTGACGCTCACGGTGCGCGATCACGTGCAGCGGTCCGTCGTCGAGAAGCTCGAGACCGGGCAGCGCCTGCTCGCCACGCTCGAGCAGCGCCGCACCGGCGATCTGCGGACGCAGGTCGCCACACTCGCCGAGAACCCCACGCTGAAGACGGCGCTCGACACGTACGAGGCGGAACGGCAGGTCACGTCTGGCGCCGAACGCTCACAACTGATCGCCACGATCGGACGCGAGCTGGAAAAGCTTGCCGCGCGCTTCGACGCCGACGTGCTGGCAGCGCGGGATCTGGACGGCGAAGTGCTGGCCGTTTCAGGACGTCGAGCGCCGGACTGGACCGCCGGGTCGCCGCACACCGCATCCGAGACGCCGGAGGCCACCGTCCTCACCCTTCCGTCTGGTGTGTTTCGCGCGGTCACGGTCCCGATCACGCTGCAACACGTCGAGCTCGGCAGCGTTCAGCTCGCGCAGGCGCTCGACGACCGCTATGCGACGGAGCTGTCCACGCTG
>DATLLF010000103.1:0-11549 GCA_035537955.1 Vicinamibacterales bacterium
CGCGCAGCCCGACGCGAGGGGGCAAGCCTGCATCGCCTGCAGGCTCACCGGCATCATTCGAGCGCGGCGCCGAGGCGATCAGAGGGCAGGCGCGCCGGCGATAAACGACACGTTACGTTGTCGCCGGATCCGCTCTCGGCCCCGTCAGTTTCTTCCACGGCGCGAACGCGTTGGTCACCCCCTCGAGAGCCGGAGCGAGGTGCGGATAGTGACGCTTGAGCACGTTCAGCATCGTGTTCTTCCGGATGTACTCGATGCCGAACTCCGTGTAGATCTCCGGCCGGAAGTCATCGGTGAAGAATCGATCGCTCTTCAGGCGTCGCGATGCCATCAGAATGAACACGCGGAACGCGGTTTCGCTGAACCCGAAATTCTCCGGCAGGGGTTCAGCATAGAGCCCTGTCATCAGGTCGACGCTCTCGATGTCGCTGTTGTAGACGGCCTTGATCTGCCGCCGCCATTCGGGGTTGTCGGTCAGTTCATCGAACGACTTGAGCGCATCCTTGTGGATGAGACGACGGAGCTGGTTGTAGCGCGGCACGCCGCGTTCGCGGTCCCTCAGGATATCCACAGCGGCAAGGTCGAGATGCTCGCCGTCGTCGCGTCGCAGATTCTGCAGGTGGCGGGGATAGTTGTGCAGGGTGATGGCCCCGGGGTGGCACGTGCCGAACGAGTAGAACAGGTCGGGCATGGTCAGCCGCTCGGCGATGGCCGGCGTGCGGCGGCCGGCGATTGCGGGGAGCGGCTGTGTCTCGAGCAGCCGCCCCGTGACGGCGGAATGGAACGCGTACTCGTCCGGCATCAACGGGTGCATGCGATACACCGCGACGAACTCCTCGGTGAGTGAATAGGGCGCGGTGTGATGGTCGGCCTTCGAGCCGACGATCCCCCCGAGCAGTTCCTGATCGTCGAGCAGTTCGGCCAGTTCGCGGCGGTCCTCGCCGACGAGCCCGGACCAGTTCACGTTCATCGCCAGCTTGATGATCGGATGCGGCAGGATCGCGGGCGTCCACTCAATGGTGTGGATCTTCGCCATCACCGCCGAGTTGATCAACTTGGCCTTGCGAAACAGCTGGTCGTCGGTCCAGTCCGGATGCTCGTGCGCGAGCAGATCGCAGACGTAGTTGTGCTCGAGCGTAAAGAGCGTGTGCAGCATGGCGAGGCCGATCCACCAGTTGTCGGTGAAGCCAGCGAAGTGGAGTCCGCTCTCGGGATCCACTGGCAGCAGGCCGGTCGGCTCGATGCGCAGCTTGCCGGCGCTGTGCGTCCGCAGTTTGGCCATCATGTCGTCGCCGCAGCCGTACACCTGCGACGCGTCCCACCAATGGCTATTGAGATTCGAGTAGGCTGGCGGACGCGTCGAGCCGGCAGGCGCCGTGTCTGCCACCGATCGCGGAACGTCGATGTTCGGCGCGCCCCAATCGTCTCCCGGGCCAACCGGAATCTGGAGGCGCTCGGTCGTCGATCGTTCGTGCACGAACCAGTCGTGCACCATGAACTGGATCCACGACGCGGCGAGCAGGTTCAGGATGGTCGCGGGCTGGAACTGTTCGCGTGTCATGAGCTCGCGACTGACGTGCCGCGGGTTCGGGATCAGCAGCTTGGCCGTGTCGGGGAAGGTCTCTGCGAGCGGCACGTTGCGGCCGAATCGGCAGCCGGCCGCGCCCATCCGCGGCACATGGAGATCGTTGTATGAGCCGTCCGTGGTGCGTGACTCGCGCAGCACGGGATCGAGATCCGCCGGGATGTCCTGCCTCACGAAAGGCGGTTCCTCGGTATCGTGCAGATTCTTCGCGCGCAGTTCATCCCGGATATTCACGAGCTTCAGCATCGCGAGCAGGCGCGGCAGCTTGTACCAGGGTCGGCTCTTGAACAACTGTCCGAGTCGTTCCGTCAGCAGATCGGACATGGGATCCTCCCAAGGGAGTACCGCCGTGTGGGTGCGCATTGTAGCGCGCGTACAGCGGGGTGGTCCGGCACTAATTCTCGTGGCGCAACCAAGGCGCGCTGCATCAGCGGAGTAGCCGTCCATCACAATCCGCTCGGCGTGTGCGGCGAACTCCGTATGCTCAGCTCGGAGGCGTTCATGACACGCAGATGGATGATGACGATGATTCTGGTGGGTATCAGCGTTTCTGCCTTTGGACAGCAGAACCAGCGGCCGATGAGTCCTGAAGGCTCGGCGCAGACGCAGATCCTCGGTAAATGGGTCAAGGGCGAGCGCCCGGCGTTCACACTCGGACGCGAGGTTTACCAGGGTGGCAAATGGATCGAGATCACGTACGGTCGGCCGCTGCAGCGTGGACGCGATCTCTTCGGTTCCGGCGACAACTACGGCAAGGCGGCCAACGACGTCGGCACGCCGAACTTTCCGGCACCTCCCGTCTGGCGCGCAGGCGCGAACATGACGACGAGGCTGAAGACCGAGGTGCCACTGGCCTTCGGCAGCAAGACCGTCCCGGCGGGTGAGTACAGCCTCTTCATCGATCTAGCCGGGCCCACCGAGTGGACGTTGATCGTCTCCGGCTGGTCCGCACAGGCGAAGTTCGATCCCAACGACAAGACCGCGCTGTGGGGCGCGTACGGTTACACGCCCGACAAGGATGTCGCGCGCGTGTCGATGCGCGTGGAAAAACTGCCGTTCGCCGTCGATCAGTTGACATGGACCTTCCTCGATATGACGACCACCGGCGGACGCCTCGCGCTCATGTGGGGGAACACGCTGGCGAGCACGGCCTTCAAAGCGGGTTCGTAAGGTGTTCGCAGGCGGCGACATCGAAGCGACAGAACGCACCCGTCAGCGCGCCAAACAGCTCGACTGCACCTGCCGAGCGGTCCGACCGTTGCGCACGATACGATACATGCGTCGACGCTGGCGCCCGCACTCCTGCCGGGCCCGACGGAGGAATCGATGTCCGAAGCGGCCGCGCCCGAGCGCGCATTGGTGGGTATCCCCGGTCTCGATCATCTACTCCAGGGCGGTTTTCCCGCCCAGCGCCTGCATCTGGTTGAGGGCGACCCTGGTACAGGCAAGACGACGCTCGCACTCCAGTTCCTCCTGAGCGGCCGTCAACGTGACGAGCGGACGCTTTATGTCACCCTTTCGGAAACGTCGCGCGAGCTCGTGGCTGTGGCGAAGTCGCACGGATGGAATCTCGACGGCATCGACCTGTTCGAGCTGACGCCGACGGGCGGACGCACCGACGATCAGTACACGCTCTATCATCCGGCCGAGATCGAGCTGACCGAGATGGTGAAGCGGATCCTCGACGTGACCGAGCAGGTGAATCCCTCGCGTGTCGTTCTCGATTCGCTGTCGGAAATGCGGCTGCTCGCACGGGATCCACTGCGCTACCGGCGACAGGTGCTCGCGCTGAAGGAGTACTTCGCCGGACGTCATTGCACCGTGTTGATGCTCGACGATCGCACATCGGCGACCAACGACCTGCAGCTTCAGAGCATCGCGCATTCGGTGATCCGTCTCGAGCAGCTCGCGTCAGAGTTCGGCCGCTCGCGACGGCGCCTGCGGATCGTGAAAGTGCGCGGCGTCGCCGCCACCGAGGGCTATCACGATTTCAAGATCCGGCATGGCGGGATCGAGGTCTACCCGCAACTCGTACCGGCGGCCACACGCTCGTTTTCGAGCGAGCAACTGCCGAGCGGCGTAGCCGCGATGGACGCGCTGGTCGGCGGCGGGCTCACGCCCGGCACCTGCACGCTGTTCATCGGCCCGGCGGGCGTCGGCAAATCGTCGTTCGCGGCACAATACCTGACGGCGAGCGCGAACAAAGTGCCGTGCGCCATCTACCTGTTCGATGAGCGTCGCAGTACGTTGCTGCACCGCTCCGACACGCTCGGTATGAACATGACTGCGGCGGTGAAGAGCGGCAGCATCACGATCGACCAGATCGAGCCGGGCGAACTGTCTCCCGGAGAATTCGCGCACCGCATCTGTCATCGCGTGGACACCGATGGCGCTCGCGTCGTGCTCATCGACAGTCTCAACGGGTATCTGCATGCGATCCCGACGGCGCATTCGCCGCTCGTGCGGATGCACGAGCTGCTCGCCTACCTGAACGAGCGAGGTGTGGCGACGCTGCTCGTCGCCGCTCAGCACGGGATCATCGGCAACGCCATGTCCGCGCCGATCGACCTGAGCTATCTTGCCGACACCGTCATCCTCTTCCGCTTTTTCGAGGCAAACGGTCAGGTTCGCAAAGCGGTCTCTGTCATGAAGAAGCGCACGGGCGGGCACGAGACCTCGATCCGCGAGTTCGATGTCAGTGCCCAGGGCCTCCGCGTCGGCAACCCACTGACGGCGTTCCAAGGGGTCATGACCGGTGTTCCCCAGTATCGTGGCGACGTCACGCCGCTGCTCCAGGACCGTGCCACTGAGCGCCCCTGATCCCGCCACCCGGATCCTGATCTTCGCGCCGATCGGCCGCGATGCCGCCCTCACGCAGGATCTTCTTTCGCAGGCGGGGATCGTCGCCCAGATCTGCGCCTCTGGCACGGCGGTGAGTGAGGCCATCAACGAAGGCGCCGCCGCCGTTATTCTCACCGAGGAGATTCTCGAGACCGGCGATTTCGCAAGAATCGCGGCCACGCTCCGCGCGCAGCCACCGTGGTCCGATATGCCCGTGCTGCTCTTCACCGGCGGTCAGCAGGAGGCGGCTTCGGGTCGCGCCCTCTCGCTGCTCGAAGAGCTGCCGAACATCACGCTGCTCGATCGTCCGCTGCGGGTTGCGGTCGCGATCAGCCTCGTGCGCGCCGCCATCCGCGCGCGCCGGCGGCAGCTCGAAGTGCGCGACCTGCTCGAAGCGCTCGAAATGGCGCGCGAGCAGGCGGAAACGGCGAACCGCCTGAAGGATGAGTTCCTCGCCACGCTGTCGCACGAGCTGCGAACGCCGCTCAACGCGATCCTGGGATGGACGGCGATCCTCCGCAATACGCACACCGACGCGACGCGCCTGCGGCGCGGGCTCGAAGTCATCGATCGGAACGCGCAGGCGCAGACACAGCTCGTCGAAGACGTCCTCGATATGGCGCGCGTGATCACGGGCAAGCTGCGCATGGAGTTGAAGCCGGTACACCTGCAGCCGATCATCGATGCGGCAATCGAATCGATGGGTCCGGCGGCCGACGCGAAAGGCATTCGCGTCGTGATGACGGGCGCCGACGAGCGCGTGATGATCCGCGCCGATCCCGACCGTCTTCAGCAGGTGCTCTGGAACCTGCTGTCGAATGCGGTGAAATTCACCCCCGACAACGGTCACATAGACGTCATCCTGGAGCGGCGGGACTCGTACGTGATCGTCTCGGTCCGCGACAGCGGGGCGGGCCTCGATCCCCACTTCCTGCCGTATGTCTTCGATCGCTTCCGCCAGGCGGATCAGACCGTCACGCGCGGACACGGCGGTCTCGGCCTGGGTCTGGCCATCGTCAAGCACCTCGTCGAGCTGCACGGCGGACGCGTGAGCGCGGCGAGCGATGGCATCGGCCACGGCAGCACGTTCTCGGTGCGCCTGCCCATCCCCGCCGTGCTGCCGCGGCGCGCATCCGAGTCCGCCGATGATGATCCGTTTGCCATCCGGCTCCACGGCGTCTCGCTGCTCGTCGTCGACGACGATGCCTCGACGCGGGAGCTGTTGCGGAACCTTTTCGAGATTGCTCACGCGAGAGTGCATGTTGCGGACACGGCAGCCGCCGCGTTCGCGAGCTTTTGCGCGGAGCCGCCCGATCTGCTCATCGCCGATATCGGCCTGCCCGTCGAGGACGGGCTCTCGCTGATGCGCCGCATTCGTGCGCTGCAGATTCCCGCGGCCGACCTGCCGGCGCTCGCGCTGTCGGCGTACACGCGCACGGAAGATGCGGAGGCCGCCCGCGCCGCCGGTTTCACGGACTTTCTCGGGAAGCCCGCGTCACCGCAGGTGCTGCTGCGGCTCGTCGAGCGCCTCCTCAGCAGACACGCACCCGTACGTCGACGCGCGCGATCGACCGAGTAACGGCCGAGGTCGGATGCTCCTGAACGACATAGTACGCGTTCGTGCAGGGCCCGAGACGCTGATCCTGGCGGACCGTTCGCGGCTACCTGATTCGGTCATTCGCAATCACCTTGGGTCCTTTGTTATAAGCGATGCGCTTTTCACCCGTCCCTCGGTTATTCGCTGAGGAAGTCGATCGGGCCGCCGCGGCAGAGGATGTCGCTTACCTTGGCCTGCTGGCGGTCGAGGCCTCCGGCTTCACGTGGGAGGTCGAGGCCTGGCGTAAGGTGGGCAAGGCGCTCGTCGACCTTGGCGCATGGCCGACAGCGATGCGGACACTCGGGCGGATCAGCAACGTCGATGCAGACCTCGCTGACCTGGAACCGAAAGGTGACCGCATCGGCGCCCGCCTCGACACGCCCGCGCCGTTCCGCCAGAAGGGCGAGGCGCCACCCGCACACGTCATCGTGTTCACGGGCCACCGGATCGACCAGCCTGGACGCCGAGGGCCGCGATTCCCGGAGTCGTGCGTCGGGGCCGCCCGCGCAGAGATACGTGCGCGATTGACGCGGCTGGCGCCGTCACTCGGAATTGCGGCGGCGGCAAGCGGCGGCGACATCCTGTTTCACGAGCTGTGCGCCGAGCTGAATATTCGAACAGAAGTCTGTCTCGTGATGCCGCCACAGAATTTCCTCAACGCGTCAGTTGTCGACGCAGGACCTGACTGGGTCGACCGCTACTGGCACCTGATTCACGCGAAACAGAAGGAAAGGCGGCTGATTCAGCTGAACGATCGCCACAAACTGCCGGCATGGCTGAAGGGCAAGCGTGACTACGAGATCTGGAACCGCGCGAATCTCTGGATGCTCGAGCGTGCGCTCGCGATGGTGCCGGCGCGTCTCACGGTGATGGCGCTGTGGGACGGCAAAGGCGCAGGGGACGGTCCCGGCGGTACGAGCCACCTGCTGGCACGGGCCACAGAATTGAACGCCACCACCGATGTCATTTCCACAGAGACACTCTGCACGTCATTGGCACCGGCTTCCGCACATTCTCGACGACGTAATCGACGATGATGTTGCGAAGGAGCGTCTGCACGGCATAGCATCCGCGGGATGCGCAGCCGACTCACACTCCTCACCACGCTCGCCGCCTGTCTCGTCAGCCTTGCCACGCTCTCCTCACAGGTCCCTGCGTCGAAGACGATCTACGTGGTTTCCACCGCGCACCTCGACTCGCAGTGGAACTGGACGGTGCAGGATACGATCCGGGACTTCGTGCCGAAGACGTTCTATACGAACTTCGAGCTGTTCGAGAAGTATCCGAACTACATCTTCAACTGGGAGGGCGCGATCCACTACATGTGGTTCAAGGAGTATTTCCCCGACGACTGGACGCGCGTGCAGAAGTACGTGGCGGATGGCCGCTGGCGCGTCTCGGGGTCGTGGATCAACGCCGTGGACGTCAATATGCCGTCACCCGAGTCGCTGTTCCGTCATGCACTGTACGGCCAGCGGTTCTTCCGCGAGGAATTCAAGAAAGTCAGTCGCGACATCTATCTTCCTGACTGCTTCGGGTTCCCGTTTTCGCTTCCGGCGATTGCCCGGGCATCCGGCCTCAACTCGTTCTCCACGCAGAAGCTCACATGGGGGCGGCCGATCCCGTTTCCTGTCGGACGATGGAAAGGGGTGGACGGGAGCGAGATCCTCGCGAATCTAGACCCCAAGTCGTACACGTCGCGGATTACCGGCAACACCGACATCACCATCGATCCCGCATGGACGAGCGAGTTCACTTCGCTCGGCGACGGCAAGGCCGTCGAGTTCCGCTACGTCGGCACCGGCGATACCGGGGGCGCGCCGACCGAAGAAACGGTGCAGAATCTCCAGAAGGCGATGACGAAGGCAGACGCGCCGGTGAAGGTGCTGAACACGTCCGCCGACCAGCTTGCGAAGGATCTCACCCCGGAACAGTTCGCCGCACTGCCGGCGTACAACAGCGAGCTCATTCTCAAGACGCACGGCACCGGCTGCTACACCTCGCAGGCGGCCATGAAAAAGTTCAATCGCCAGAACGAGCTGCTCGCCGATGCGGCGGAGCGATCCGCCGTGGCCGCGCAGTGGCTGACCGGTCTGCCGTATCCGGGCGATCGGCTGCGCGAGTCGTGGACACGCGTGCTGTGGCACCAGTTCCACGACGACCTCACGGGGACGTGCATCCCGCAGGCCTATCAGTTCTCGTGGAACGACGAGCTCGCTTCGCTCAACCAGTTCGCCGGTGTGCTGACCTCGTCGACGAGTGCGGTCGCGCAGGTGCTCGATACACGGGGCGCCGGCATTCCGCTGGTCGTGTTCAATCCGATTTCCTCGTCACGCCGCGATCCTGTGGAGGCGACGGTGAGGTTCGCCGGGCCTGCGCCCGCCTCCATCGCGGTGACCGACGCGGCAACAGGCCGCGAGGTGTTGACACAGGTGCTCGAGCGGTCGGGCAGCGAAGCCCGCGTGCTGTTTCTGCCGGAGCTTCCCTCGGTGGGCTTCAAGGTGTTTCACGCCCGCACGAGGGCTAATGAGGCCGTGAGTGGCGCCTCATCGCTGAACGTCACCCAGACGACCCTCGAGAACAACCGGTTGACGGTTACCATCGATCGTAACGGCGACGTCGCGTCGATCTATGACAAGGACGCGAAGCACGAGCTGCTCAGCGCGCCGGTGATGCTGGAGCTGCGCGACAACCTTTCGCCGCCGTGGCCGGCCTGGGAGGTGCTGTACGACACGGTTCAGGGTGCCGCACGCGAGTACGTGTCGAGGCCGACGATCAGGATCGTCGAGCGGGGGCCCGTGCGTGTCTCGCTCGAGATCACGCGGCGGGCGGCGGGTTCCACGTTCGTGCAGCGGGTGCGGGTGACGGAGGGTGGCGACCGCGTTGATATCGACAACGTCGTCGATTGGAAATCACCGAACTCGCTGCTCAAGGCATCCTTCCCGCTTGCGGCGGCGAACGGAAAGGCGACGTACGACCTTGGTGTCGGGACGATCGAGCGCACGAACAACGAGCCCGACAAGTACGAGGTGCCGGCGCAGAAGTGGGCCGACGTCACCGACGCGAGCGGACGCTTCGGCGTCGGCATCATCAACGACAGCAAGCATGGATGGGACAAGCCGAACGACAATACCCTGCGGTTGACCCTGATCCATACACCGCGACCCGTCGGCAGCTATACGTATCAGAGCAGCAACGATCTCGGCCGGCATCAGTTCCTCTTCTCGATCGCCGGACATCAAGGTGATTGGCGACAGGGACGCATGCCGCATCGCGCAACGCAGGTGAACCAGCCGCCGGTCGCGTTCCAGGCGGACGCGCATCCGGGGCCGCTCGGCAAATCATTCTCGATGATTGGCCTCGATGATCAGAGCGGACAGGTGGCCGTTGTGGCGCTGAAGAAGGCGGAGGACGGCGACGAGCTCGTCGTCCGTCTTCAGGAACGGTATGGAACGCCGGCGCGCACGAACGTGCGGCTGCCGGGCGGCGTCGTCGCGGTCCGCGAGATCAATGCGGCAGAGGAGGAAGTCGGTCCATTCGTCCAGCCGCAGCAGGGCAGAGGGAATCAACCTGCGCAGCCACGACCGCTGCTGGCCAATGTCGAATTGAAGCCGTATCAGCCGCGCACGCTCGCCTTCCGGCTCGCGCCCGCAGTTGCAGGGGCGAACGCCACGATGTTTGCAGCGGGTCGCGGCAACGCCGCAGCGCAGGGGCAGACGCCGGCGCCTCCGCAACCGATAGCGGTGGTCGAACGTGTCTCGTCGCCTGTGACGCTGCCGTTCAATCTCGACGGCGTCACGACCGACAAGGATCGCGCTGACGGTGATTTCGATGGACGTCAGCGAACGCTCGCGGCGGAGCTGCTGCCGAAGCAACTGACGATCAATGGCATCCGCTTCGAATTCGGCTCCGGCGCCGCCGGTGCGAAGAACGTGCTCGTGCCGAAGGGGGAGCGGCTCGCGCTGCCGGACGGGTCCTTCAACCGCGTTTACGTCATTGCCGCCGCTGTCGGTGCCGATGTTCCGTTGAGCATCGGCTTCACGCCGTCAGCGGCGCCTGTCAGCCGCAACATCGTCGTTCGCGAGTGGCAGGGTCCGGTCGGCCAGTGGTGGAGCCGGCTCAAGGAGCCGGACGCACTGCGCGAGCCCTTCGTGCCGCAGCGTGCCGGCCAGGGTGGAACGCCGACGCAACAGGAGATCCAGGCGGGCCTCGTCGTATCGTGGGATCCGCAAACAGGTGACGTCCGCGGCATCGAGAACATCCGGCCGGGGTTCGTGAAGCGCGATGAGATTGCCTGGATCGGTACGCACCGGCACGCGCCGAACGGGAACCAGATCTATGTCGCGAGCTATCTGTTCATGTACCCGATCGATCTGCCCCCTGGTGCGCGGACGCTGGTGCTGCCGACGAACGATCGCGTCCGCATCCTGGCGATCACCGCGGTCCGGGAACCCGCGGCGGCGCGGCCCGCCACATTGCTCTATGCGGCGGATCTACCAACCAAGTAGCTGTGGCTTCCGCCTTCGGCCGTTGACACCCCGCGTGTGGCTTCCGCCTTCAGGCGGAAGATCGGGCAGCCCGTTGACACCCCCGTGTGGCTTCCGCCTTCAGGCGGAAGATCGGGGAGCACGCTGGCATAGCCGATGCGGCTACCGGGTCCATGTCTCACCCGTATCCCCCGCATCTGAAGAACTTTTCGTATGTCGGTAGATACCGATACTTCTTGACGTTTTGCTGCATCAAGGGCACGCAGCCCTTCAAACACAAGAGCGCCGTCGACCTGGTGCTACGGCAGATTCTGCGTGCTGCTGGCGAAAAGGCCTTTGAAATCATTGCGTACTGTTTCATGCCCGATCACCTCCACCTACTGGTCAGTGGAGGCAACGACACTGCGGACTGTCGGGCGTTCATCAAGGCGGCCAAGCAGTACTCCGGCTATTACCACCGACGAGAGCTGCGTCACTCGTTATGGCAACGCTACGGTTACGAGCACGTCATTCGTGAAGACATCGAGCAGGGCGCGACGATCCGGTACATCCTCGACAACCCCGTCAGGGCCGGAATCGTGAAGACCGCCGCCGAATACCCATTCACCGGTTCGAACTGCCACACCATGTCAGAACTCGAGCAGTTGGCCACGGCGTCCGACGAGGCGAAGATCCCGAGATGACGTGTGTCGCTCTTCCGCCTGACGGCGGAGCCAGAGCGATTAAATCGTTCTTCCGCCTGAAGGCGGAAGCCACAAGCCACGAGGCGAACCACAAGCCACGAGGCGGACGTGCGGCGTGTGCGACGATGTCAGCATGGAAGCGATCACTGCCGACCTTCTGGAACGGATCAACGACTATGTCGAGGAGCGGTTTGCGCCGCTCGACCCCGTGCTCACGCGCAATCTCGCCGCGGCGGAGTCGGCGGGGCTGCCGCAGATCAACGTTTCGGCGGCGCAGGGCAAGCTCCTTTATCTGTTGACGAAGCTTGCCGGCGCGAAACGTGTACTCGAGATCGGCACGCTCGGGGGCTTCAGCA